>JAFZMA010000121.1 GCA_017551215.1 Bacteroidales bacterium
GAACTATTAACAACTTAATTTAATACAACTATGGCTTACAAAATTACTTCAGATTGCGCTGCATGCGGAACTTGCCAGGGCGAGTGCCCTATGGGTGCTATCTCTGCAGGTGACATCTACTCCATTGACCCGGGTCTCTGCACCGAGTGCGGAACTTGCGCTAGCGCTTGCCCAATGGGCGCTATCGTTCAGGGTTAATTGTAAAAGATACCCATGGAAAGAGCTCGGCGATTGCCGGGCTTTTTCTTTTTTACTCGGCGATGAAAGCAATGTGAGCGGGGATGTCTCCCGTAGTAATCTGCCATTTCTTCCGGCCATCGCGGCCGAAGCAGTAAAGGGTGCCGGGAGTTACATAGTCTTTTGCATCGGTGATGAAAAACTCCCTTGTTTCCGGATTGACAGCGATGCCGTAAGGAATCTGGATTTGTTCTTCCGTTCCGTCTGTTATCATGTTGCGGGTTACTATCTCCTTGCGGACCACATCGTAGATGGCATAGCTGATTTCGTTGGAGTTGGTGAAGTTATTCCACTGGGAGCACACCACATACAGGGAATCTCCGCACATAGCCATATCGGATACAGGTAGGAGTTCCAGATAGTCTGTCAGCTCGTCTAGGGAGGAATTGATGATAAATGTTTGGGAATGAATGTCATAGCCGTCTCCCCTGGAAGATACATATATGTTTCCGAAACGGTCCTTTTCCATGCGGTGAAGGTTTATGGCTACCTCTATTGTTTTGGTAATCTGGAAGGTAGCCAGGTCTATGACTGATACCGTATTGTCGTAATCGGGAACGCGGTAACCGCCGGAATTTGCCACATAGAGTTTTCCGTTTTCAACAACCATTTCTTCCGGCTGATAGCCCACTGTGCACTCTGCCACAATCTGAAGCGAGGTTGTATCGATCTTTGCCACATAGCCCTTGCGGGAATTGGGGTCGAGCTCTACAGGACCGGCGTATGAAGATACGTAGGCATAGCCATTGTCAAATGTTATGTAGCGGCAGTTGGGTATGGATATCTGGGCTATGTGCTTTGCCGTGCGGCTATCCATAACCTCCACAAGATTCGAGCAGTTGATTACGGCATAGAGTTTCTTGCCATAGACCTGGATATCGTTTCCCACATCGCCGAGTTCCCTTGCTACAAATGGGTTAGCGGATGCAAAGATGTTCTTGAGGTAAATGCCCGTGGAATAGTCGAAGTAATCCAGGGTGGCCTTGTTGCTTCCCATATTGCCCTCGTTCAGAAGGTAGAAGCCGGTAATTTTTCCTGAAAAGGGGGAGGTTACGGTAGTACCCGTAGGAGGGATAATCTGCAATTCTTTCCTGCACGAAAAAGCCATAAAACAAATTGCGACTGCGACAACAACCGTTTTAACTCTGGCACCCATAACTCTGTTTCCTCTTTTTTCCAGAGGCAAATGTATGATTTTTCGCAAAATTTCCGCAATTTTGTCAGATGTTTCGTCTGGCACCATTATGGAAGGCGGAACAGACA
>JAFZMA010000122.1 GCA_017551215.1 Bacteroidales bacterium
GCAGAGTGCGGCGTGAAGGTTGGAAAGGTGCTTCGTTCACCAATCGAGGGACTGATAGATTACCACAAGGCAAAGTATCTGGCATAGAGAATTAAAATCGTTGAAAATGAGTGTAAAGAAAGTAACAGAGCAGGCGTCCAACTACTCGGATCTGGACATGATGAGTACGGGGGATCTTCTGCGCGGAATGAACACGGAAGACAAGACAGTACCGTATGCAGTTGAAAAGTGTCTGCCTCAGGTGGAAAAATTTGTGGACCTTCTGGTGGAGAGGATGAAGAAAGGCGGAAGGCTTTTCTATCTTGGAGCCGGAACAAGCGGAAGGCTTGGCATTCTGGATGCCAGCGAGATACCTCCTACATACGGAGCTCCGTTTGATTTGGTTATTGGCCTGATAGCAGGTGGAGACGGCGCCATCCGCAAGGCTGTGGAGAATGCTGAGGACGATTACGATATGGGTTGGGCAGACCTTCAGAAGTTCAATATCGGCGGATGGGATTCCGTGGTGGGAATTGCCGCCAGCGGAAGTACTCCTTACGTTGTGGGAGCCTGCGCCAAGGCCCGCGAGATGGGACTTCTGACCGGATGCATCACCTGCAACCCCGGAGCAAAGGTTGCCGAGGTTGTGGATATCCCGATGGTGGCCGTAGTAGGCCCTGAGTTTGTAACCGGCTCAACCAGAATGAAGTCCGGCACAGCCCAGAAGCTGATACTGAATATGATATCCACCTCTGCGATGATAAAGCTGGGCCACGTAAAGGGCAACAAGATGGTGGATATGCAGCTGTCCAACGCCAAGCTGGTGGACAGGGGTACACGCATGATAATGGACGAGACCGGTATCAAGGAATACGAAAAGGCCAAGGAGTATCTGCTCAAGTACGGTTCCGTACGTAACGGTGTGGACGCGTATAAGGCTGGCAAATAATTGACTATGGCATTTTCCTCCGAGCTGCTGCAAAAGGCTGTGGACCAGTTTTCCACGCTTCCCGGAATAGGGAAGAAGAGCGCTTTGAGAATGGCGCTTTTCATGCTTAGGCAGCCAAAAGAAAATGTGGAGCTGTTCGCCTCCTCCCTTGTTGATCTGGCGCAGAACGTCCAGTACTGCAGGGAGTGCAACATGATATCGGACAGTCCGCTGTGCCCAATTTGCTCGGACCGCAGGCGCAACCGGAGCATCATCTGTGTTGTGGAAAGTGTGCGCGATGTGCTTAGCATTGAGAATACTCAGACATACAACGGATTGTATCATGTGCTGGGAGGCATAATCAGCCCGATGGACGGTGTGGGTCCCGGAGACCTTTCCATCGCTGAGCTGGAAAAAAGAATTAATGACGGGGGTGTGAAAGAGGTTGTGCTGGCCCTTTCCACAAGCATGGAAGGCGAGACCACTTCATATTTTCTCTACAACCGTCTGAAAAAATATGACATTAACATAACGGCTATTGCCAGGGGAGTGGCGTTTGGAGATGATTTGGAATACACAGACGAGCTTACTTTGGCCAAAAGCATAGAGAATAGACAACCATTTAAAA
>JAFZMA010000123.1 GCA_017551215.1 Bacteroidales bacterium
ATTTAGATTATGAGTTCACGATATAATGTTATAAACATAATCTTAAAAAGTCCTAGGACCGTGTTTAACACACAGTCTCTCATAATGTTGACTGGTGCTAAAGATAGTATTGGATTGACAAAATCGCTGAACTACTATTCAAAACAAGGGGATATCAAGAATCCGAGGAAGGGATTGTACACTAAACTTCAATACGATGAAAAGGAGATGGCTTGTGCCATTTTCCGGCCTTCCTACATTTCACTGGAATACGTGCTGCAGCGAGCCGGTGTCATCTTTCAGTGGGACGAAGCCATAACTTGCGTGAGCTATCTGAACAGAAATACATTCATCGATGGTAAAAAGTATTCTTTCAGGAGGATTAACCCGGTATTATGGGCTGAAATGAAGGGAGTCTCACAAGAAGACAACATCGCTTTCGCTACTCCCGAAAGAGCCTTCTTGGATATGGTCTATCTCAGCAGCGGAAACTGTTTCTTTGATAATTTGAGGCCACTCTCTCTGGCCAGAATTAATGAACTTTTGCCATCATACAGGTCCAACGTTCTTATTAAACGTGTAAAGGATTTAATGAAATTGAAATAGAGAGAATATGGATAAATCAAGACACAGATATTTTATGGCTCAGATTCTGAGCCTGATTTTCAAGGACAACGATATTTGCAACGCCCTGGGATTTAAAGGAGGAACGGCTCTTATGTTCTTCCACGATTTGCCTCGTTTCTCAACCGACCTGGATTTCAATTTGCTGGACTTAAGTAAAAAGGATTTGGCATACAAAAAAATCCGCAGTATTCTGACTCACTTCGGAGCCATCGACGATGAGGCCATAAAGCAATATGGTTTGCTTTTTACACTGAGCTATGCTAAGGGAGAAAGAATGGTTAAGATTGAAATATCCACCAGGGAGTTTGATAATCACTATGAAATTAAAAATCTTGCGGGAACAGATATCAGAGTTATGACCCTCCCTGATATGTTTGCCCATAAACTATGTGCTCTTGGAGAGAGACTTTCTCCAAGAGACATTTTTGACGTATGGTTTTTCCTTCAGCAAAAACACGCAAGCATAAATGAACGTATCATCAAAGAAAGAACCGGGAAGAGTGTTTCTGAATATGCAAAGTCCTGTTCAGAAATGCTAAAAGGAACAAGTCCTAAAATAATTATGCAGGGACTCGGCGAAGTCCTGGACAACCAAAAGCAAAAGATTTTTGTAAAATCTAAACTGCTGCCTGAAACTATTCAGGCACTGGAATTATTTGCAGCTTTTCCGCAAATAGTCAGAAGTTGAAGCCGAGGCCGAGGGTTAGGCCTATGGTCTTGAAGTTGATGGTGTTTATGCCGGCGCTTAGGCTGAGGTTCCGGGCGTTGGTGTTAAGGAAAGAATAGATAACTCCGGCCTCAACTGCAATGCCGCTGGAAGTGCGGTCGGTTACCTTGGCCCATTTGTCTGACTTGTCTTGCCAATAAACTGTTCTCTGGCCGTAACCGGCACCGGCATAAAGCATTGTATTGGTTCTGCCGTTCTTAGGGTATTCAGGGGGATAGTCTGTGGCAAGGCTGTAGAGCAAACCTCCGGTAATCATTGAAAGAGATACTTTGCTACTGCCGGAAAGTTCTGACAAACTGATTGATGAAAGAATATCCCTGTCTGAAGAAACAGAAGTGAAATTGCTCTTGTATGAGGCATAGACCCCTGCTTTCCGGATGTTGTAGCCTGCCATTATGCCGGTTATGAACTCCGGAGACAGGCCTCCCTGCAAAAGGATTACCGCCCTGTTCCACTGTACGGTAGGCGTTACCCAAGGACAGGACGCAACCTTGCCACTGCCAATCAACTCATCGACAAACATATTATTTTGAGACTCCTTTTCCAGTTTCTTGAAATAATTAACCCTGTCCTTTGTATCTGCGGTAGAGAAATGCCTCAAATAATCAAATTGCTTGTCTTCTGAAATTGCTTTTCCATTGACAAATACATCAACATCTTGCAATAGAGCTACATTCCGTACAGGAATAAAATCTGTACGTTTAACCCAGGCATCGGCAATCTGAGAACTTAATGGTTTTGGTTCTGGAGACTGGATGCTTTTGATTTCAGGGGTTGAATCGCCAAGAATGCTGGCTATCTGCCTTGTTTCCCTGTCTATATGTGCCATTCTGGTTCGGATTCCGGATGCTGTGGAGGAAGACTGGCCTTGTTTCTTTTGGAGAGCATTTATTCTGCCTTGCAAGGATGCTATTTCCTTGGAGTTGTCTCCTGGAAGGCTTTTCAGGTATGTCAGGGCCCAGCGGTAAAGAGTTGCAGCATCTTGAGGACTGGAAGTCTGGGCACTCTGCTTGAGTTCGCTGATTTTCTGGCGGCGGGCAGAGAAAAACTTTGAAGCCTCCCGGCTTTCTATGTAGCGGAGAAACTTGCCGTTGTATGTAATCTGATGTGTGTGTTTCCGGATGTCCTGAGAATAGGTTTTCATTAGGGCCAAACTGACAGATTTTGAACCCTTGAAACCAACGGCGCATGCCAGTTTGGAGGTTATGCCATCCAGAGCCTCTTTCTGTGTGTAGCCCTCGGCCCATATCATTCCAGAATCGTTTTTTATCTGCTCCGGATTCTGGGCAAACGCTATCGCTGAGGCAAACAGCAAAACTATTAAAACAGAAAGCCTTTTCATCCCGTCATTGAGTTTTTGGTGCAGAATAACCCTCAGCGATGCTCTTGAATCTTGCCATCTGGTCTTCCGTCATCCGGCCTCTGGAGAGCTTGAGGAGTTCTTCTATCTTCTGTTTTTGCGGAAGGAGCTGAGCCTCGGCACTTGGTTTGCCCCTTAAGCGTATGCAACTGTCTCTGAACTCGGTATAGGCGTCAAGGACTGTTTCCCAATATAGGCGGTCCTCCTCAAGAACCTGATCATAAAGGTCTTGGCAACGCTCTTCCAGGCCCTCCCTGGAGGAACCTTCGGCAAAGATGCGGCCCCATTTATCGCAGAGGAGAAAACCGCCATATCTTGAGAGGATGGCTATGTCGTCTGTGAGAAAAGAAACCTCGTCATAGACCATCGGCAACACCTCTTTCTTATGCTTGTCCAGCATCCCGAACTTGCCTCCCTCTGAGCATATGTACCTCTGGTTAAAGCAATAGATTTCCTGCCGCGTCTGAGCGGAAACAAAACCGGAGAAAACCAAACCGATAGCTATTACCAAAAGCTGCTTTTTCATAACCTTATACAACTTGTAAAAGTAGTGAAAAAGTAGTACTTTTGAAATATGCAATCGCAATCTGGCTTTTTTACAAATCCGGCTGAAGATATTACAAACCTGTCTTCTCCCCTGGAACTGATGCACACGTCTGGTTCCGGCTTTACCGTGCTGTACAAAAGCCGCCAGGGAGGAAGAATCCGTGTTTACAAGTGCCTAAAAGACAGTCTGAAAGGAGATCCTCTTTATGAGAACTTGTTGAGGAAAGAGTTTGAGATTGGATATATGCTTTCTCACCCGGCCATCTGCGAGTTCTATTCATTTGCAGAAGTTCCTGACAAAGGGCACGGCATAGAGATGGAATGGATAGACGGCAAGACCCTCGCAGAGAGGATAGAAGAAGGAAGCTTGAGAAAAGCCACTGCAGAGAAAATTATTCTGGAACTCTGCGATGCGCTTGAATATATGCACCGCAAGCAAATCATCCATCGGGATCTTAAGCCGGAAAACATTATGGTGACAACAAATTCCGACAACGTCAAAATCATAGACTTCGGCTTTTCCGATTCAGACTCTCATCTTCTTGGCAAGGCCCCTGCCGGCACAAGGTCATTTGCGTCTCCGGAGCTTCTGAGTGGAGAGGAAATTGATTGTCGCTCAGACATTTACTCGCTTGGCAAGATTATCGCCCTGATGCCAGGAGGGTTTTCCGCCATCGCTGAGAAATGCACAAGAGAAAACAGGGAAAACAGATATGCCTCAGCGATGGAGGTGAAGGAGGCTATCCTTAAAACAAAGAAGAGGAAGTGGTGGATATTGCTTGCCGTTCTTATCTCAGCGACAGTTATATGCACTGCCCTGTACCTGCTGAATATGAGCAGGAACCAAAAAGTTGTAGATGACTTGTTCTATCAAACCACAGATATGATCAAGAATGCTGGCTTTACTGAAGCCTCTGGACAAGAGTGAGCCCGTCCTTTATTCCGGCAGCGTACATGCTGGTCTTTTCTCCGTTTCTGAGAATGTGGGAGATATACATCGGGAAACCTTGAATAAATGCCGAGAGTTCAAACTCATCTCCTTCTCTAAGCTTTGAATTGCAGTTAGATACAACCTTATAACGGCTATCTCCCAAAAACTCCAGTTCCACAAGACGGTTAGGATTCCAGCCCACCTGGATGTGATTCCCCTTTTCAAGCTCGGAAGACTCAATGTAACCGGTTGTCAAAAAACCGGAGACGAAGGCAGGGTTCTTCTTGAGCCCGTTGCAGAATGAACGGAAACTGTCGCTCCCGGCGTATTTGGCCAGTACATCCAGCATCCTTATGCTTGGAGACGATTTATAGTTATCGTAACCCCAGATACGTTTGAGAGTGCTGGCTGATATGCTTTCCGATGATTTTGAAGAAATCTCTTCGCTGAGTAATTCAAAATCCTTTGGCGTGGCTATTCTTTTATTCCATTTCTTTGCTACGCTTTCCAAAAGGAAAGACAGTTCCGGGAATTTCTTGTTGTCCATATTACGCTAAAAATGTTCTATTTATAACGAATCTCTGTCCAGCTGTCGTGAGTGAAATTAGTTATAGTTTGGCCTGTCTTTAGCCAGATGACTTTAAGATTAGGGTTATAGTTTGTATTTACTTCCGTGAGTTGAAGATTGTTGGAAATGTCCAATTCGGTCAGGTTGTTGATTCCCACATGAAGAATCTTCAGGCCCGACAATTTGGAAACGTCTATGGTAGACAGCCTGTTATCCTGCACATAAAGGGATTGTAGAGCCACATTGGCAGACACATCCAGAGATTCCAGCGAGTTGCCTCCGGCAGACAGGTGACTCAGCCTAAGATTCTTGGAAAGGTCCAAACGCTTAAGTGGCTGTCCATTGACTTCCAGCCATGTAAGATTTGTATTCTTTGTCAGGTCTATCTCTGTCAAAGAATTGCTGGCCAAATGTACATAAGAAACATTGGAGAAATACTCAAGACCATACACAGATGTAAGACCTTCGGAAACTAGAGCGATTTCATTTACCGCAAGAGCTTCTTTTCTGCTTATTTTCCCGTCCTTGTCATTGTCCGCCGCCTTGAGCATTAAGCTCCAGAAGAGCTCGTTAAACGGGTGCTTCAATGTTTTAAATGAACCCGTTGAAGATATTTCCCTTCCTCCCTTCTGTGCTACGGCCTTCACTTGATAGGATGTCTCGTAATCGAGCTTTTCCGCTGTTGCGCTGAAAGCAGCTCCAACTTTAGATGCCGGAATCTCCCCAACTCCATCTATTACGAACTTGCATCCGCTCAGAACAGTATCTTTATTAAGAATTGCTGTCAGAGAAGCTGAAAAACTCTCTGGAATTGCCGATACTTCAACGATTTGTGCAATTTCTTTCTTGCCCTCCGGACTCAGATTGGGCTTCGCCTCCGGACCGCAAGCCGATACAAAAAGACAAACCAATGCAAAAACAACCGCTATTTCCCTTAGAGAAAAATTCATACAAACAAATTTACGAAAAAGTTTCGGGTATTGGAAGAAAGGAAATACCTTTGAGTAGCGAATACATTTACACTATTCCATCATGAAAATACAGAAGACAAACGCGGCAAGGATATTGGACAGGGAAAAGGTTCCGTATGCACTGATTCCATATAAGGTGGATGAGGAGAATCTGGATGCCGTTCATGTGGCGGCGGAGCTGGGGCAGGACATATCGTGCGTTTTCAAGACGCTGGTACTCAAAGGAGACCGAACAGGGCACTTTGTGTGCGTGATTCCGGGAGACAAAGAGGTGGACCTGAAGATGGCGGCCAAGGCATCGGGGAACAAGAGCTGCAGTCTGATTCCAATGAAGGAGCTGCTCCCGACTACCGGCTATATCAGAGGAGGTTGTTCGCCCGTGGGCATGAAAAAGGCTTTCCCAACATATATTCATTCAACCTGCCTGGAACTGGAGGAGATGTATGTGAGCGCCGGAATGCGCGGGCTACAGTTCAAAATTTCACCATCCGATCTCATAAAGGTGTGTAAAGCCGCCGTCTGCCCGCTGTTCAACGATAATTGCTAGCAAGCAGCACAAGCAAAGCTCTGCAACGGTGGCGGATATCTCGTTGATTCTCAGTAATATAAGTACTTAATCCTGTGGCGTTTTTGCCGCAGGAACATACAACTATTGCGCTGTATATCAAACCATTAGCTGCCACCACAAATTGCTGTTGTGGGAACGCCCCCACATCCGAGTTGCTTTAAACGGTATTTTTTGTATTTTTGTTCTCATATTTATAGTAAAAGGTTTTACTATTACCGGTGGAGATTGTATTTGAGCAAAATAAAGTACTGAATTTTTATTGTATAACTATAAGTAACCTATGGAACCTACAAAGAAAACAGAGGTCGTCCGCAACAGGACAACCTTTTCTGATTTATGGAAGAAAGAAGACTGGCTGGCGGTGTGGATTGGAGTTGTGCTGATAGTGGTGGCTGCTATAGCTGTCATTTCCAAAGCATTTGATTTTACGGCACTTAACTTTTCAAAATGGCATCTTTGGGAGGATGTTCCTGAGAAAGCTTCTCTGATTTCCCAGATGAGCGGCGTGTTCTGGGTAAAGCTGGCGCGCACGTTCCTGGTGCTGGCATTTCTGTTTGCCATCGGCATCAAGCTTCAGGGAGAAAAAGTAACAAAGTTCCTGCCTGCATTTCTCGGGCTTTTCGTCCTGGCAATAATCGTAAGGATAGTGAGCGCAGAGTTCACCTTCAACCGTTATCTGGAATGGGCTTTCTGGGCACTGATTATCGGCCTTCTGATTTCCAACACCGTAGGCATTCCTAATTGGCTGAAGCCAGCAATCAGGACCGAGTTCTACATCAAGACAGGTCTGGTCATCATGGGATTCTCCGTGCTTTTCTCCAACATAGCAAAATTCGGACTTTACGGTCTGGGAATCGCCTGGATAGTAACCCCTATCGTAATCATCTTCATGTGGTGGCTGGGAACCAGAATCTTTAGGATGGACAACAAGCCTCTTGTCATAACATTAGCCTCAGCGACAAGTGTTTGCGGAACCTCTGCCGCCATTGCTACTGGTGCAGCAGCCAAGGCCAAGAAAGAGGATCTTTCCCTTGCTATCTCCATCTCGATCATCTTCACGATTCTGATGATGGTGTTTGAGCCGATGATTATCCGCTGGACCGGAATGAGCCAGATTATGGGAGGTTCTTTGATTGGCGGAACCGTGGATTCCACTGGAGCCGTAGTTCTTGCAGGAAGCGCCCTGGGAGCCGAGGCCGAGCAGGCTGCTGTTCTTGTAAAGAGTATCCAGAACATTCTCATCGGTTTCATAGCATTCTTTGTAGCATTGTTCTTTGCAACCAGAGTGGACCGCCAGCACGGACAGAGAGTTGGTGCAAACGAAATCTGGTACCGCTTCCCTAAGTTCATCATCGGTTTCTTTGCAGCATCCCTTGTGGCATCGTTCATCATACTTCCTGTCTACGGAAGCGTCAACGTTGGAGCTATCAACAAGGTTCTTGACCAGTACAAGAACTGGGCGTTTGTCCTGGCATTCACAAGCATAGGTCTGGATACCAACTTCCGCCAGATTATCAAGAAGATGCAGGGTGGAAAGGTTCTGTGGCTGTACGTGATTGGACAGGTGTTCAACATTGCCCTTACGTTCCTGGCCGTATGGCTGCTTTTGAGCGGCAAGTTCTTCCCTGTTCCTGAACTCGACCACTACAGCGGCAAGAAGGCCGAGCCAAAGGTTGTGGAAGCACCGGCTCCTGCCAAGACCACAATGAACCTGACACAGGTGGCTGATACATACGTGATTTCCGACCAACTGTAATGTCGAATACAAAGCACAAGATCATTATCAGGACAGTGACCATCATTATGGTGGCCGCTGTCTTGCTTTGCGTGCTGTGGATAATGAAGAACAGGCTTGGGCTCAGCGATGAGCACGACTTTGGGGCGGGAGCGTATTACTACGCGGATATTCCTGACTTTGACAAAGTGCTCAAAGACAAGGGCATTGCAACAAGTATCCCTATGTGGATATACATTGTGCTCTTCCTTGCCTGGGGATGGCTGATGTGGCGGCTCTGGTGCTGGGTAGATTCCCGCAAATAAGAGCAATAATGGTTCTGCAGCAGAAAAGTTTAAGCGGGAATGGATGTTAAGATTCATTCCCGCAATTTTTCATATATTTGAAATTTGGAAAATTGAGAATATGAAAGACAAGATTATACTTACCGGAGACAGGCCGACGGGGCGTCTCCACATCGGACACTATGTTGGATCCCTCAAGGGCAGGGTTGAACTCCAGAACGCTATGGACTATCAGGATATGTTCGTGTTCATAGCAGATGCTCAGGCACTTACAGACAACTTTGACAATCCGGAAAAGGTTCGCCAGAATATAATTGAAGTGGCTCTGGACTATCTGAGCGTCGGGCTGGATCCGAACAAGATTACCATCTTTGTACAGAGTATGATTCCTGAACTTACGGAACTGGCGTTCTACTACATGAACCTGGTTACAGTTGCAAGGCTTCAGAGAAACCCGACCGTTAAGACAGAAATCTCCATGAGAGGTTTCAGCAAGGCGGATTCAAACAACGGCAAAGGCGGAGAGGGCAACAACGCTCCGGCTGACAATGCAGAGGGAAAAGAGGAACAGCATGTTGTGTTCGGAAGTGGACTTCCTGTGGGGTTCTTCACATACCCTATCTCGCAGGCTGCTGACATTACGGCGTTTAAGGCCACCACTGTTCCTGCCGGAGAAGACCAGAAACCGATGATAGAGCAGACGGTTGAGATTGTCCGCAAGTTCAACAGCATCTATGGAGAAACTCTGGTTGAGCCTGAGATAATGCTGCCTTCCAACAATGCCTGCTGCAGGCTTCCTGGAACGGACGGCAAGGCAAAGATGAGCAAGAGCCTTGGCAACTGCATCTATCTTTCCGAGCCGGCGGACATCCTTGCAAAGAAGGTTATGAGCATGTACACCGACCCTCTCCATATCTCTATCAACGATCCGGGACACCTGGAGGGCAACACCGTGTTCACCTATCTGGACGCGTTCTGCCGTCAGGAGCACTTTGGAATGTATCTTCCTGAATATCCGAATCTTGACGAGCTCAAGGCTCATTATCAGAGAGGCGGCCTCGGCGATGTTAAAATCAAGAAGTTCCTGAGCAAGATACTGGAGCAGGAACTCGCCCCTATCCGCGAAAGGCGCAGGGAGTTCGAGAAAGACATCCCGGAGGTTTACCGCATGCTCCAGAAGGGCAGCCAGAGAGCCCGTGAAGTAGCAGCCAAGACCATGGACGATGTGCGCAAGGCAATGAAGATTAACTACTTTGAAGACAAGGCCCTCATCGCTGAGCAAGCAGAGCGTTTCCGTCAGAATAAATAATAAAAAACATCATAGGTAATGAAAAGGTTCTTAATTGCAGTATTCCTTATTTTGTCCTCCTTCATTTACGCTCAGGCACAAAATGCACCTAAGGAGGGAGATATGTTCATAGACTTTACAGTCCTTCAGGACGAGTCAGATCCTTCTTCAAAGGTTTCCCTCAGCGATTATGTTGGAAAGGGCAAATGGGTTGTAGCTGATTTCTGGGCAAGCTGGTGCGGATGGTGCATAAAGGAAATCCCTTATCTACAGAAGATTAACAACGAGCTGCCAAAGGACAAGGTTATTGTTCTGAGCATTGCCGTAAGCGACAAGCCAGAGGACACAAAGGCTGCAGCATCAAAGTACGGCGTTACCTGGGCGCAGATTATAAATACAAAGAGTGTTGCAGGAAAGGCCTACGGAATCAGAGGCATTCCTTACACGGTGGTTTTCAACCCTCAAGGCAAGATTGCCGCAATCGGCCTCAGGGGAGATAACCTGTACAAGTACATCAAGCAGGCTGTCTCCATGTAAGTAACCGAGAACTATTATGAAGGAGTTACCGTCTCTTCTGAAAATCAGCAACCTGAGTCTTGGCTACGGGGAAAGGTGCATTTTCTCCGGCATCAACGCCGCTGAAGACGAGGGCGTTCTGATAGCTTTGCTTGGAAGCAACGGAAGAGGCAAGTCCACACTCCTGCGAACGTTGGCCGGACTTGAAGAAATCTGGAACGGCCAAGAAAATACTCGCGAGAACGGAAATACAAGGGAATGTATTTGTAATCAAGGGCTTTTACTGTATGACGGCAAGCCGCTGGATGGTTACACCAGGAAAGAGGCAAGTGCGCTTGTATCCTTTGTAAGCCCGCTTACGGACAGGACCAGATATCTGAGTGTCAAGGATATGGTGAGCATAAACAGTTACTGGCGCACAAACTGGATAGGGACATCCAATACAGACGAGGAAGAAAGGGTTGAAGAGGCGTTGAAGATGGTTGGGCTGGACGGTTTTGCTGGCAGGGACTGCACCAGCCTCAGCGATGGAGAATATCAGAGGGCAACCATTGCCGGAGCACTGGTTCAGGACAGCAGGATTATCCTTCTGGACGAGCCTACTGCATTTCTGGATATTGCAAACAAGTACCTTGTCACCAGGCTGTTGAAGAAGATTGCCCATAAGGAGGGAAGCAAGAAACTCATCATTTTCTCCACGCACGATCTCCAGCTTGCGCTTCAGATTTGCGACAGGCTCTGGGTGATGACATCAGAAGGCTTCTTTTCTGGAACGCCCAGTCAAATGGTTGAGGATGGAAAGCTTGAGAGAATGTTCGATTTGGAAGGCATGAGATTCGACAAATACAAGATGACTTTCGTTCCAAAGGAGAAATAGTGTAAGATATATAACAACAGACAATTATAATAGATGAGCATTATACGCATAACACGGGTATTCAGTTTTGAGGGTGCACACGCCCTGGGCGGCTATGACGGAAAGTGCAGCCACATTCACGGCCATTCTTACCGTATGGAAGTTACGGTAACAGGAGAACCCATCGCTGAGGAAAAGTCTCCAAAGAAAGGAATGGTGATAGATTTTACTGATCTGAAAAAGATTGTGGGAGAGAGTATAATTGACAAGTTCGACCATGCGCTTGTGATGAGAAGGGATGCTCCTCTGGCAGATGAAATCCAGAAGGCTTACGGCAATGTGGTTGTGGTTGATTTCCAGCCTACTAGCGAGATGCTGGCGATACACTTTGCGGATATAATTTCAGGACGTCTTCCCAAAGGGGTGAAACTTTTCAGCGTCAGGCTGTGGGAAACGGAAAAGAGCTGCGCCTCCTGGTTTGCAGCTGACAATTCCTGAAAAGAACCGGAATAGTAGTTTTAAAACTGGTATGAACAAGGTTTTCCTAATAGACGGTCACGCGCAGATATTCAGGATGTATTACGCGTTCATGCGCCATCCCCTTATAAATTCCAAGGGGATAGACACTTCCATTCTGTACGGCTTTACCAAGATGCTTCTTGAACTGCGCGGCAAGGAGAACCCTACCCATATTGCTGTGGCTTTCGACCTTCATGCAGACACATTCCGTCACAAGGTCTATAAGGAATACAAGGCAAACCGTCCGCCGGCTCCGGAACTGGTTGTGGACGCTCTGGAACCTCTGAAGGAAATTCTTGCCGCACTTAGGATCCCCGCTATAGGAATGGAGGGGTTTGAGGCGGATGATGTCATCGGTTCTATGGCAAAGCAATGGGCATCAGACTCTTGCGATGTGTATATGGTAACCCCGGACAAGGATTACGGACAGCTGATAGATTCTCACATCTTCCAGTACAAGTTTGCCAAGGGCTCTTCTACCGAGCCTGAAATTATAGACAGGGAAAAGATTTGCGCTTACTACGGCATTTCTTCTCCGGAGTCTGTCATAGACATTCTGACCATCTGGGGAGATGCCTCGGACAACATTCCGGGAGTCAAGGGAATTGGAGAGGTTGGCGCAAAGAAACTTATAGGAACCTATGGCAGCTTAGACAATCTGATGAGCCATCTTCAGGAGCTTCCGGCAAAGCAGCAGGAGAAAATCCGCGAGTCCTCTTCCTATCTGGATATGAGCCGGTTCCTTGTTACCATCAAGACAGACATAGACCTTCCGGTTACTCTGGACCAGATAAAGGTTTGCGGGGCAGATGCCTCCGCAGTAGACAGAGTTTTCTCCAAGTACGAGTTCACATCGCTGAAGAAAATGATAACTGATTATGCCCCCGATAACAGTGGCGGTGGTTCAGATGATTTCCCTTCCGATGACCTGCCGGAAGGAGATTTACCGGAGGATGACATTAAGCCTGCCGGCAATTATTTCAACAGCTATGTGCCTGACGAAAACGCGATTACAGAGCCTGTTGCTATTCCTTCCGTCAGGTTTGCAGAGTTTTCAGAGCTCAGCCATACCGCAAGGAAAAACGGGAAAGTCGCCCTGTTTGCAGACCTGGCTGCCGGGTGGAACGGAAAGGTATTTCTTGGCGTGCCGGACAGCGGTTCCACAAGGCAGAAGCCGCGTGGACTTGTATGGAAAGGCAAGGTAGACGGCAATGTGATTTCTCTTCTTGGAGATACTTCCGTTGCCAAGACCGGATGCAACCTCAAGGAAACTCTAAGGAATATTGTAAATGCTACGGAAAAAGGCAAAGAGGAGTTTTTGGACGGCTTTTCCAAATCCACTCTTTATGATATAGAACTGATTCATTATCTGATAAATCCTGAGGTAAGCCATTCTGCCGGTTTTATTCTTAAGCAGATGTTCGGCATAGATGCTTCCATCCTTTATTCCGGAGAAAGCGTGCCGCAGGAAATGGACCTTTTCTCCCAGGCGGAAGAGGAAGATCCAGCCAGAGAAGAGGCGTTTGCCAAGGAATGCATTCTCTACATCTACCTGAAAGACAAGCTTATGGAAGAACTTTCCAAAGTATCTCCGGAAGGAAATATCTACCAGAAGATTGAGATGCCTCTGATTGGGACTCTGGCAAAAATGGAGTTTGCGGGAGTAAAAATAGATACGGCTCAGCTTAAGGATTACAGCAAGGCCCTCACATCGCAGATGAATGAAATAGAGCTGAAAGCCAAGGCTCTTGCCGGTGATTCCCAGATTAACCTTTCTTCCCCTAAACAGGTTGGAGAGTTGCTTTTCGAGAAGCTGAAAATCTCCTCGGATATCAAGAAGACTCCAAAGGGCAGCTACCCTACAGACGAGCAGACGCTCCGGTCTTTTGCTTCCGCCCACCCTATCGTTGAAGACATTCTTGAATACCGCAATTTCAAGAAACTGCTTTCCACTTACATAGATGCCCTTCCTGTAATGATAAGCCCTGCCGATGGCAAGCTGCATACCACTTTCAACCAGGCGCTTACGGCAACTGGAAGACTGTCTTCCAACAATCCGAACCTTCAGAACATACCTATCCGCACTGAACGCGGACGGGAAATACGCAAGGCTTTTGTCCCGTCTTTTGAGGACGGCTTTATCGTGAGCGCGGATTACTCACAGATAGAACTCAGGCTCATGGCCCATTTCAGCGGAGACGAGCATCTGATTGACGCCTTCAACAGCGGGGAGGATGTACACAGAGCCACTGCCGCAAGGTTGTTCGGAGTTTCTTCCCGGGATGTTTCTGACGATATGAGGCGGAAGGCCAAGACCGTGAACTTTGGAATTATCTACGGCATCTCGTCTTTCGGACTTGCAGAAAGGATGGGGATCGGAGTTGGAGAGGCCAAGACATTCATAGAGAACTACTTCAAGATGTATCCAGGAGTCAGTTCCTACATTGCGGACACAGTTGAAAAGGCCCATGGCAGAGGCTTTGTGGAGACTCTCTACGGAAGGAGGCGTTACCTTAAGGACATCAACTCCCGGAATGCAAATGTCCGCAAGTTCAACGAGCGCAATGCCGTCAACGCCCCACTCCAGGGAAGCGCGGCCGACATCATAAAGATTGCAATGGCAAACATCTCTCAAAGACTTGAGAAAGAACGCCTTAAGAGCAAGATGATTCTTCAGGTCCACGACGAGCTTGTATTTGACGTGCATCCTCTGGAAAAAGACATCGTGATGGAAATCGCCCGGGCGGAGATGGAAACTGTAGCGGAACTCAAAGTTAAACTAATAGCAGAATGCGGATATGGCAAAAACTGGCTTGAAGCACATTAGAAGCAAAGAGTACATGGACGTGGCCCAAATTGTCAGCTACGCCAAAGATGGTCAGCAACTGGCCTTTACCATGCTTTTTGACAGGTACTACGTACAGCTCATGAATTACCTCAAGCGTAATTTCATCTCCATTCGTAAGGAACTCGGAGAGGAGATTGAGGATATCTGCATGGATACCTTCAACAAGGCGTTCATGAACATTGCCTCATACGACGAGAAATACAAGTTCTCCACTTGGCTCTACAGGATTGGATTGAACTGCCTGACTGATTTCCTCAGGCGCAGTCACAATTCCATCATCGATGCCAGCGCCTCGGACAGCAGAGAAGTCGGCAATGTGCTCTCTCCCGACACTCCTGAAGAGAATCTCATTGTAAGCCAGCAGATAGAAAAGACGATGAAGGCCATAGACCGCCTTCCGGACATCTACAAGGATGTCATGCTGCTATACATAGAAGGCTATGCCCTGGATGACATAGCAGACGAGCTGGATATTTCCCTTTCCAACACCAAGATAAGGGTTAAAAGGGGCAAGGATTTTCTGGCAGAAGCCCTGAAAGACAGCCCTTTGGCCCAGAAGCGCACCAAGAAAGCAAAGAAGTAGCAAATGAGCCCTGAGGTCATATACAAGTTTTTTCCGGATCTTTCTCCGCGACAGAGACAGCTGTTTGAAAAGCTAGGCCCCTTGTATAGGGACTGGAATGCCAAGATCAACGTAATAAGCCGCAAAGACACGGATTGCTTCTATCTGCACCATGTTCTCCACTCGCTGGCCATAGCCAAGTTCATCGCTGAGTTTCTTCCGGAGACTGATTCAAAGATGAAATGTGAGCCTTCTGGTTTGGATAAGGCTTCTGAAAAGCAAGTATGCATAATGGATGTCGGGTGCGGGGGCGGTTTTCCCGGAATTCCGCTGGCAATCTTCTATCCGCAGGCTCAATTCCTCCTGGTGGATTCCATAGGAAAGAAAGTCAAGGTTGCGCAGGCTGTCGCCGACTCCATCGGCTTGAAAAACGTTAAAACCCTCCACGCCAGGGCGGAAGAGGTAAACCTCAAGGATCATTTCGGCAAGGCAAAAGCAGATCTGATTGTATCCAGGGCAGTTACCTCACTTGACAACTTCATTCCCTGGGTAAAGGGAAAATACTCTGAAGGTATCCTGTATCTGAAAGGCGGAAACCTGGAAGAAGAAATCGCCGAGGCTCAGAAGAAATGCAAAATTCGCCCTTCCCAAATCTTTCAGAAAGAAATAACCGATTGGTTCACAGATGATTACTTTAAGGAAAAGAAAGTCCTCTTAATAAAATAAGCATCATTTTTTTGGTGTTTGGGAAATTAATCTTATATTTGCAGCCCAATTGACGAAAATAATAAAGAGTTAAAGATATGAAACGTACATTCCAGCCTTCCATCCGCAAAAGACGCAACAAGCACGGATTCAGAGAGAGAATGAGCACTCCTAACGGAAGAAGAGTTCTCGCTGCACGCCGTCGCAGAGGAAGAAAAAAGCTTACAGTTTCTTCTGAGGACAGGTTCTAATCCTGTTTTCGAGAGGTAGAGTGAGGCTGACCATTGTGTCAGCCCTTTTTTTTGTATATTTGTGTGCTATGGCAAATAAGAAGACTCAGGAAAACACTTCAAAGTTCTGGTGGTTAAAGCATCTGGTGCTTGCTTTGATTGCCGCCTTTGTTACGGTATTGGTTCTGTTCTGGATGCTGAAGGTGGTTACGCGCCACGGCCAGACTCTGGAAGTTCCGGACATGACCAACATGACCATTTCGGAAGCCAGAAAGGTGGCAAAGAAGAATCATATCAGGATAAAGATTACAGATTCCGTTTACATCCCTCAGCTTCACGCAGGCCAGGTTCTGAAGCAGACCCCAAGAGCCGGTTCCCTTGTAAAGAAAAACCGCAATATCCTGATTACCATTAACTCTCTGGTACCGATGATGGTAAAGGCTCCTGATGTTGTAGGCTATTCCCTGAGGCAGGCAGAGAGTAATCTTCATGCGGCAAACCTCAGGATTGGACGGCTTAACTATGTGCCAGACATTGCAACGAACAGCGTCATGGGGCAGTCTATCAAGGGCAAGCCACTGGTTCCGGGAACGGATATTCCGGCCCAGAGCGAGATAGACCTGACTCTGGGACTCAGCGGCAGCGACTGCTGGACAAGGGTTCCAAACCTTCTGACCCTTCCTTATCACAGGGTAAAGAGCGAACTCACATACAATTCCCTTAATCTGGACAGGATATTGTTCGACGGAACCGTGAATACTTACGCAGATACCCTGAACTCCATAGTTTACAAGCAGGAGCCGGCTCCTACAATTGGCAATTCCGTGAGAATGGGAACGGGCGTAACCCTGTATCTTACTTTGAACAAAGACCTTGCTGAGCTCAACAAGAAGAACATAAAGGCTAAGGACCAGGTTAGGGACACTACCATAGCTCTTCCTAAGGACACCCAGCTGGAAGAAGCCAAGCCGGAAGAAAGCTCAGAAGAGGCCCAGCCTGCTGACACGAACAACGACGAGCCTGAACTCTAACCATTTATGGGCTCTTCCAAGAAGAAAAATACAGTAAAGAAACTTGCCGACAAGTTAAGTTCCCTTCCTCAATCCAACGAGGATGTTTCTGACTTGGAATTCACCGATGACGAGAACGTAGAGGAGCTCTTTGAACACTATAAATTCATAGTGGACAAGGGCCAGTCTATGATGAGGCTGGACAAGTACATCACCTCCAAGATGTTCGAGACATCGCGCAGCCGCGTTCAGATGGCGATAGAGGCCGGATACGTGAGGATTGGAGGCAAGATTGCCAAGTCCAACTACAAGGTAAAGCCTCTGGACGAGATTTCCCTGGTATTCCCTTACGAGAAGAGAGTCAGGGACATAGGGCCGGAGAACATTCCTCTGAACATTGTATATGAAGATGACGATGTGATTGTAATCAACAAGGAAGCCGGCATGGTGGTTCATCCCGGACACGGCCATTTCTCCGGCACTCTGGTCAATGCCGTTGCATATCATCTTGGAGGAAAGAACGGAATACTTGTCCACAGGATAGACAAGGACACTTCCGGAATCCTTGTCATAGCAAAGAACGAGGAAGCCCAGATGAAACTGGCCAAACAGTTCTTCGACCATACCACAAAACGCAAATACGTGGCCATTGTCTGGGGCAACGTGGAGCAGGACGAGGGCACGGTGGAGGGTAACATAACCCGCGATGAATCTGACCGTATGCGTTTTACCGTATCAAAAGATCCGTCCAAGGGTAAGCATGCCGTAACCCACTACAGGGTGCTGGAAAGACTTGGATATGTAACGGTTGTGGAATGTATTCTGGAAACCGGAAGAACCCACCAGATTAGGGTTCACATGAAATATCTTGGGCATCCTCTCTTCAACGACGAACGTTACGGTGGAAACAAAATTCTTCAGGGCACCGTATTCACAAAATACAAGCAGTTCATAGAAAACTGTTTCAAGATTCTGCCACGCCAGGGACTCCATGCCAAGACTCTAGGTTTCATTCACCCGACAACCGGTCAGCAAATGAATTTTGATTCCCCTATTCCTGCTGACATGCAGGCGCTTATAGAGAAAATGCGCTCCTATATCAAATCCCGAAACGATATAGAAGGGTAAACATCAGATAGCGTCCCAGAGTGTTGTTTCTTACATCCTGATAATAGTTTTCCGCGTTTGTCCTTGAAATGGACTTGTTGGATTTCAGAATGTCATAGATCTTGACTCTGGCTGTCATTTTCTTGTGGTAGAAAGTCTTTGAAAGGGATGCGTTCCAGATTGTCTGGGATCTGCCGTAACCTTCTGAATATCCAATGAAAAAGCGGTGTGTAACATCTGAAGCAATATTCCAGGTCTTGTTGATTGTCCAGTTAACCGAGCCACTTGCCCTGTTGGTCCACAGAGAAAGGTTCTCCAGAGATTCAGACGAATACCATGTCCTTCTGTAGGAGAGGGCCAGAGAGGCTGTAGCCTCAAAGTCGTCCAGCCTGTAGCTCAAGCGGTTACTTAATCCGAAATTCAGATTGGTGGTCTGGTTTTCCTCAAAGTTAGAATTAACGTTCAGATAGCTGATTCCGTTGTTCAGTGCTGACCTTGTCCACAGGTTCCAATAGAAATCCGTTTCGGGAATCCTGTAGTTATACATGAGCCTTAATTCTGCACTGTAAATCCCCTTGTCCGAATTTATGTACTTTCTCAGCTGAACGCCATCCTGAGTATATTCCTTTCTGTTTATTATGCTGTTTGAAGTGTATCTGCCCCTGAAAGTTACACTGAACCAACGGAAACGGTTACGCTTTCCGGTACGGTACTCCATATCCAGGTTGTGCGTGAAGGAAGGGTTGAGCCTGTCGTTACCCTCCTGCACAACAAGGGGATTGGAATTGTCTTTAAGCGGAAGCAACTGGCTCAGCGATGGCTGTGAGGTTGTTCCCCGATATGTAATGCGGAGGTATCTGCTGCCGTCGAACCTGTGGATGAACCTTGCCGTTGGAGCAATGTTGTAAACGGTGTAGGATGTATCCTTTCCCCTTCCAGTGCTCTCTGTTGTAGAAGGTTGCAGAGACGCCCCCACCATAAAGTTGTAGTCTTTCTCCTGCTTTCGGAAACTCAGTTCATATCTTCTTGTGGAAAAGTCTCCTTTATAGTCTCTTGTAAGGTCTTCATCAGGAATGTCATACTTGCCTGTTTCAGGATTCAAATCGAATGTGTTCCTGAGCGTTGTGGAATGAGTCTTTGCATTGCGGTGAGCGAACTGCAGGAAATAGTTCTTTCCAAGTGGCTCTGTGTAAGTGAAATACACGGCATATCCGTCGCTTGTATTGCGACGGTGATAAGACTGGTCCACATTCTTTGTACGGTTGATTGCCCCGTTTTTGAAATAAGATGTGGCGGACTGATTGAATCCGTCTGCTGTATTGCGTGAGAAATTGTAGTTCAGCACAAGGGCCATTGTCCTTCCGGGCTTTCCGAGCCTTTGTCTCCATATAAAGGTAACTGCTCCCTTGCTTGAGGAATTGTCTCCGAACGAGGAGCTTGTTCCCCTGTTGGTTGAGTCTGAATTCCTGAGAGTTGTAAAGTTACGTCCCCTGGAGAATTCTCCTCCGCCAACCTGAAGGGACGGCCTCAGTGTGAAAGAAGTGTTTTCCGTTGGGGAATAAACGGTCTCGCTGTTAAAGCGGTGACCGTGAGTCTTGTTGCGGTTGGAATTTATGGAGTGGGAATACTGCGTTACCCCATCGCTGAGATAAGAGACCCTGTCTACAGTCTGTTCAATTACCTGGTCAGAGGTGGAATAGAGGTAACTGTTCTGTGTCTTGAGCTTTTTGTTCCTGCTTTCGTAGTTGTAGTTGGCCCCGGCCATCTTGCTGGCTGTCACGCCATTGCCGGTAGCGGTATTACCTACGAGAGAAGTCAGCATGTCCATTGCCATATCCCTGAATCCGGCGTTGTTGGTGTTGTTGGCGTTGCCTATTATGCTGAGCTGGGAGGTGTTTGTGAAACGTCCGGCAAGAAGGGCTCCCTCGTAGCGTTTGTCGGAACCGTAACCGCCGCCCATGTTGCCGAACCAGTTATCGAAGATTCCGTTTTTAAGGCTGAGATCCAGAACTGTTTCCTCCTCTCCGTCATCAATGCCGGTAAAGCGGGCCTCGTCGCTCTGGCGGTCCAACAGCCGTATCTTCTCCACTATCTTGGCCGGTATGTTCTTGGAAGCCAGGTTGGGATCGTCCATAAAGAACGTCTTTCCGTCTATCATTATCTTCTTGACCTCCTTGCCGTCCGCATAGATTTTCCCGTCCTCTATTTCCACTCCAGGGAGTTTTTTGATGAGTTCCTCCAGCATATCAGCCTCTTCCATCTTGAAGGAAGATGCGTTAAACTCTATGGTATCCTGCTTTACCAGAATCTGGTTGCCGGTAGCGCTTACCGTAATGGAAGACAGCTGGTTGGCGGAAGCCAGATATATGGTTCCAATATCGTTTGTCCCCCTTTTGACATCCACGGTTGCAGTATGGGTTTTATAGCCCACATAATCTATCCTGGCCTCTGCCCTTCCTACCGGAACCCGTTTGATTATTGCCGTTCCGGTGGAATCTGTCATGGCATGATGCCTTGGATTAGTCTCCCCTATGTACTTTACGCTGAACAGGGCGGCTTCCACCGGAGTGTGGGTGGCACTGTCCAGAACAATAACTTTCAATGTATTCTGGGCAAAAAGAACATATCCCCCGCCGCTCACGGAGAGCATGACGAGGGAGATGATCAAAATCCCGATGGAAAACAAGCGTTTCAATTTATCTTCTTCTTCCGCCGAATCCGCCGCCTCCTGGAGGAGGTCCCATGAATCCGCCTCTGCGGTTGCCTCCCTCACGCATGCTCCTGCCTCCGAAGCTTCCGAAACGGTAGGTAAGAGTGAACATTACATAGCGACCGAGAGTGTTGTTGGTTACATCCTCAAAGTAGTTCTCGGATGTTGTCCTATAGGTGTTCCTGGACTTGTTGAGGATATCGTAAACCCTTACCTTGAAGGTGAATGCGTTCCTGTAGAAGGTCTTGGAGATTTCTCCGTTCCATATTGTCTGAGGGTCTCCGAAACCTGCTGAATAACCCTTGTAGAACCTGTAGTTAACATCTGTGGTTATGTTGAAGGTCTTGAGGAAAGTCCAGTTAATGCTGGCGTTAAGACGGTTAGACCAAGTCCTTACATTGTCCATAGTCTTGACGCTGTACCAAGCGTTTCGGAAACCGGTTCCGCCGCCTACTCTGGCCTCAAAGTTGTCCAGACGGTAGGTAATGTTTGCATTCAGGTTAATATTCAGGTTCTTGGTCTCGTTTTCTACATAATCTCCGCCAGAAGCAACATAACTGATACCGTTTCCATAGCTCATTCTGGACATCATATTGATGGAGAAGTCGCTCTTTGCTATCTTGGAGTTGAAGAATACTCCACCGGAGATATTGTAGATACCCTTATCTGCATTCACGTAGCGGCTATGGCGCACACCGTCAGAGGTGTAGTTCATCTGATTGATGATGCTCTTGGTGGTGTACTGCAGTTCTACATTCGCACGTAAGAAAGTGAATGTAGCGCGGTTGGAAGAATTATACTCTCCGCCCACACGGTGGGAGAATGAAGGATTCAGCTTGTCGTTACCTTCCTGCACATAGAGAGGATTGGAGTTATCCGGAATAGGAAGCATCTGGTTCAGAGAAGGCTGGCTTGTCCTTCCCCAGTAATAGACTCTCAGGAACTTCTCCTCGCTGATCCTGTAGTCCAGTCTTGCGGACGGGGCAAAGTTCGTAACGGAATAGGAAGTATCCCTGCCTCTTCCTATGCTGGTGGTCTTAGACGGTGAAGCGCTGATACCGAACATGAAGTTGTATTTCTCCTCCTGCTTCCTCAGGGCAAGCTCTATCCTCTGTGTCTGGAAGTTTCCCATATAGCTGCTGGAGTACTCCTCGTTCTTTATAGAATAGGTATCGGTTACAGGATCGTAGTCGTTGGTATTTTTTACAGTGTTGGAGTGGTTGCGGTTGTAACGGTAGGATGTCTGGATGAAGTAGTTCTTTCCCAGAGGCTCAGTGTAGGAGAAATTGAATCCGAACTGGTTGGACCTCTGGTTCTGGTGGTACTTCTGGTTTATCTCGTCTGTCGATGAGATCGCTTTATCTTTGAAATAATGAGTCTCTGAGATATTGAAAGCATCTGAAGAGTTGTTTGAGAAGTTGTAGTTGAACCTCAGTGTCATGGTTCTTCCCGGCTTCCACAGCCTCTGCCTCCACATTGCGCTACCGCCTGCCTGGAAGGAGTGGTTGTCTCCGAAATTGGAGTTGAATCCACGGTTTGTGGAATCTCCACCCCTGAGAGTGTAGAAATCGCTTCTTGAATCGAAGTCACCGTTACCAACCCTAATATAAGGACGGAAGATGAAGGATGTTGCGTCTGTAGGGTTGTACTCTATTTCGCTGTCGAACCTGTGACCGTGAGATACGGTATTCTGCTTTCCGTTTGACCAGTTATTCTGCTCCAGAGTCTCAGAAAGCATCGTGGTCCTGTCTTTTGTCTCCAACACATCCTTGTCTGTAGTTGAATACAGATAGCTGGAGTTAACCTTTAGCTTCTTGTTGTCTGACTGGTAGTTGATGTTAGAACCGGCCATCTTGCTGGCAGTGATTCCGTTGCCTGTCCATGAGAATCCTCCTGGTCCGCCACCACGGCCGCCCATATTCATTCCGCCCATTCCTCCGCCACTCATCATCACGCTCATCATTGAACCTGCCATATCGTTGAAGCCACGGTTATTGGTGTTGTTGGCGTTGCCAAGCAGGCTTATCTGGAGATTCTTGGTAAATCTTCCAACCATGAAGGATCCCTCGTATCTCTTGTCTGATCCGTAGCCGCCTCCAACGTTTCCGATCCATCCTTCGGCCATACCTTTCTTGAGACTAAGGTCTAGAACTGTTTCCTCCTCTCCGTCATCAATGCCGGTAAAGCGGGCCTCGTCGCTCTTCCTCTCAACCACCTTCACCTTCTCTATGATCTTGGCAGGCAGGTTCTTAGAAGCCAGCTGAGGGTCATCCATAAAGAAGACCTTGCCGTCTATCATTATCTTGTTGATTGTCTTTCCGTTAGCGGTAATCGTACCGTCTGAGTCTATTTCCACGCCTGGAAGTTTCTTGAGAAGTTCCTCCAGCATGTCCGTCTCGTTGGTCTTGAAAGAAGATGCATTATATTCTATGGTATCCTTCTTTACCACCATCTGGTTTCCGGCTGCAGTCACCACTATGCTTGACAAAGTATTCTGCCCGTTCAGATACACGGTCCCAATGTCGTTCGCTCCTCTGTGCACGTCGAAAACCTGGTAATGCTGGCGATAGCCCACGCACTCGATGTGGACTGTGGCTCTTCCTACAGGGGCGCTCTTGATTATGGCCACTCCAGTGGAGTCTGTAAGCGCATAACGCTTGGCCTGAGTCTCGCCAATATACTTGATGCTCATTGTGGCAAATTCGACAGGCGCATGAGACGCACTGTCCAGAACCATGACTTTCAACGAGTTCTGAGAATAAGTCTTACCGCTGCCAAGCAACAGGAAGGCTAAAATCAAAGGGAAGAATAAATATATCTTTTTCATAAAAATCAATTTACAACGTTTTAGACACAGGCAAAACCAAAAAGTAAAATTAGTGGTTTTTCAAACTTTTAACACTCCTTATCGTCCGCGATGGATTTGACTTTACAAAGTCTGTCCAGGTGGACTTGTGACCTGCACTTTTAATGTTTTCGGCTCCTCCCCTCCCCACTCTCCTGCTCATGGCCGAGGCTTTTTTTGAAGAGGCGGCACTCAGCCTGGTGCGGATATCCTCGCTTTGGGAGATACTGGTGAGCGTTCCCTGGGAGAGGAAGTGGCAGAGGGCTATGGCAACAGCATCAGTGGCATCCAGATACTTGACATCGCAACTGAAGCCCAGAATGCTTTGCACCATCGCCGAGACTTGTTCCTTGGAAGCAGAGCCTTTCCCGGTTACAGCCAGCTTGACGCTTGTAGGAGCATATTCATATATAGGTATGTCCTTGAGCAGAGCGGCGGAAATGGCGGCTCCCTGAGCCCTGCCAAGCTTGAGCATGGTCTGGGGGTTCTTGCCGTAAAACGGAGCCTCAATGGCCATCTCGTCCGGGCGGTACTTTCTTATCAGCTTGGAGATTTCTGTCAGAATACGCTGAAGTACAAGAAAATGTGTCTCTTCTTTCTTGAGGTTTACAACGCCTAGTTCCTTGAGGCGGGCCTTGCGTCCCATAACGGAAATAACCCCGAAACCGAGAATTCTGGTTCCAGGGTCAATTCCCAATATTACCTTTTGCTCCGCCATCAATGCAAAGAAACCTTAATCTATATAGTCAAATCCCGTGAATGGTCTCAGGCAATCAGGAACCCTGATTCGTCCATCCTCCATCTGGTTGTCTTCCAAAATGGATGCCAGAATTCTCGGCAGTGCCAGGGAGCTTCCGTTGAGAGTATGGGCCAGACGGATTTTACCGTCATCGTCTTTATAGCGGAGTTTCATTCGGTTAGCCTGGTAAGTCTCAAAGTTGGAAACGGAGCTTACTTCCAGCCAGCGTCCCTGGGCCTGGGAGTAAACCTCAAAGTCGTAAGTAATCGCTGAGGTAAAGCTCATGTCTCCTCCGCAAAGCCTGAGAATCCTGTAAGGGAGGCCGAGCTCCTGAACCAGGCTCTCCACATGGGCCACCATGCCGTCCAGAGCCTTGTAAGACTCTTCCGGAAGGGCCAGCTGCACGATTTCCACCTTATCGAACTGGTGCAGGCGGTTAAGTCCCCTCACGTCTTTTCCGTAAGATCCGGCCTCTCGCCTGAAGCACTGGGTGTAGGCTGTCATCTTGATCGGGAAGTTCTTCTTTGGAACAATGCAGTCTCTATAGATATTGGTAACCGGAACTTCTGCGGTAGGAATCATGTAGAACTTGTCCAGACCGATGTAATACATCTGCTCGCCCTTGTCCGGGAGCTGGCCCGTGGCAAAAGCGGAATCCTCGTTTACAACCAGCGGCGGCTGAACCTCCAGATATCCGGCCTTGGTGTTCCTTTCCAGGAAGTAGGCAATCAGAGCCCTCTGGATCTTTGCTCCCTTGCCTATGTAAACCGGGAATCCGGCTCCGGTGAGCTTTACTCCAAGGTCAAAGTCTATGATACCCAGGTCTTTTGCAAGTTCCCAGTGAGGTTTTGCGTTTGGAGGAAGCACTGCCTTGTGCCCACCTTCCTTAACCACTACGTTGTCCTCTGCACTCTTTCCCTGAGGAACCAGGCTGCACGGAAGATTAGGCAGAAGCACAAGATTCTCCGTCTGCTCTTTCTGAAGGTTATCCAGCTTCTGCTGCAATTCAATTGAAATATTCTTCAGCGATGCAACTTCTTTCTTGGCATTTTCAGCCTCCTCTCTTTTTCCTTCCTTCATGAGGAAACCGATGCTCTTGGCGGCCTTGTTCTGCTGGGAAAGGTTGGCATCCAGCTGAGTCTGGATGCTGCGCCTCTGGGAATCGATGTCCAGAATCTTGTTTACGATGTCTTTGGCATCGAAATTCTTTACTGCAAGACGGTCTATGACAAACTGTGGCTGCTCGCGCAATAATTTAAGTTCAAGCATAATCTCAATATTTCTTTTTGCCGTTGTACGGCTGTTTCTGTTTCAAACAAAAGAGGCCGGCAAAAGTCTATTTTGGTCGGCCCCTCTCAAATTATCACTATGCGGTAAACCCGAAATTAGCTCTGTGCCTCTTCCTTAGGAACTACCGATACATAGGATTTGCCCTCTGCCTTCACCTTGAAGGTAACGACTCCGTCCGTCAAAGCAAAAAGAGTATGGTCCTTGCCCATTCCCACGTTCTTGCCCGGATAGTGCTGTGTACCTCTCTGGCGAACCAGAATGTTGCCGGCCTTGCATTCCTGGCCTCCGAATATCTTCAGACCCAGTCTTTTGCTCTGCGATTCACGGCCGTTCTTGGAACTACCTACACCTTTCTTGTGTGCCATA
>JAFZMA010000124.1 GCA_017551215.1 Bacteroidales bacterium
CCATCTTGTCAAAAGGTCTCTTATCCATAGGACAAGATGCGGGACAAACAGGATCAGGGCCCAGATTTCCGGTTTCAGGGCTTTGAGGAAAGAGAAACTTTCCAGGCCCGATAGCCGTGGGATGTAGCAAATAAGCACAATTACCGGAATGGCCGTAAGCAACCAGACTATCCTTTTGCTGAGGAAAAGCCGTATAAGGCAGGCGGCGCTTATGGCGCAGACCACGGCGGTGAGCGGACTCAATGCTATTGTGATTACAAACATGGCTATCATGCTAAGTCCCAGCACGATTATCCATCCGGCAAGCCCTTCCAGATAAAATACCAGAATGAGTCCCACATACACCAGCGCGCTGCCGGTTTCCTTCTCCAGCAATATCAGAAGGATTGGGACAATCACAACCAGCGCCGCCTTTACCGCGTCTCTGCGGTTTGAGAGGGAAAAGCCGTAGCGGCTCATGATGAAAGCCAGCAGCATGGCCGTTGTAATCTTTGAAAATTCAGCCGGTTGCAGGCCGAACGAGCCGATGAAGAACCAGCTTCTGGAGCCGTTGACCTCTTTCCCCAGAAAGATGACGGCTGCAAGCAGCACCAGCATCACCAGATAAAAAAACGGAGACAGAGGCGGCAGGTTCTTGGGGTTGATTATGTACAGAAGAAAGATAGCCACTCCGATAGAAATCAGAATCCAGATAAACTGGAGCCCGTATCTCTGGCTGAAATCCAGAATAGAGGTGTGCTCTTCCGAATACACTGCAGAATAGATGTTTAGCCAGCCGTACAGCACAAGGAACAGATAGGAAAGGAGGAGTCCAAAATCCACCTTTCTGGCTCTTGGAGCCTGGCCGTATGTCATTCCTTCCATCATTTTCTTCTTGTTCTTACGGGCACGTTTGCCTTGAGGTTTGCCCCCTCCACATATTGTTCAAGGTCTTTTCTGGAAACCTCTCCCTTAAGGTATTTTTCAACGATGAGAGAAGCCACCGGAGCAGCCCAGGTTCCCCCGGCTCCGGAATTTTCCAGATAGACGCAGACCGCAATTTTTGGGTTTTCCCTCGGGGCAAAGCACATGAATACGGAATTGTCCTTACCGTGGGGATTCTGCGCAGTGCCGGTCTTGCCGCAGACTGTAATGTCATCTATATATGCCCTCCGCGATGTACCGCCCGCTCCAGGAGGAGCGTTTACCGCCAGATACATACCCTCAACCACGGGGTCGAAATGCTGCCGGTCCACACCCACCCAGTGCTTTTCCGTGTACTTGGCGCGGCGAAGGGAATCAGGTGCGTTCTTTATCAGGTGCGGAATAATGTAATATCCTCTGTTGGCTATTATTGCGGCCACATTGGCAATCTGGAGCGGCGTGGCCCCCACCTCTCCCTGACCGATAGCAAGAGAGAGAATGTTGAACGCGTTCCAGCGTCCCTTTCCGTGAATCTTGTCGTAGTTCTTCGTAGACGGAAGATTGCCCTGAAGTTCGGACGGGAAGTCGCTGCCAAGCTTTGTTCCTATGCCGAACTTCATCACTTGTTCCTTCCAGTAGTTGAAGGCTTCCGATATAGGCTGATGCTCGGGA
>JAFZMA010000125.1 GCA_017551215.1 Bacteroidales bacterium
ATTGTATAATGGAAAGCAGAAAAGAAGACATTGAGTTTGATCCTTCGGGAGTGGGAATAGCCAACGGACGCTATTTTGGCATGCCGTTTTCCAACGACGACTGCCCTGTGGTTCTGGTTTCTGTTCCATGGGATGCAACGGTATCATATTCGGACGGAACGGCAGAGGGACCGGCAGCGATAATCGCGGCTTCCATTCAGGTGGATTTGTATGACGAGCATATTCCGTCCAGTCCGGAGTTCAGAATAGGTACGGACGAAACCGAGATAGACCTGGAGGATGCCCAGACGGGAAGGATAAAGGTATACGATTACATTAAAGCCATAAACGGGGAATCCAGAGCCAAGGCTTGCAAGATAATAGACTGTCTTTCAGAAGGAAGGGATTTGGATAAGGAACTTAGGCAGATGCAGGAGGAGGTAAATCAGGCAAGTGCCGCGGTGAATTATCTGACGGAACAGATCTGCGCCGGCTATCTCGGGCAGGGAAAGATTCCGGGAGTTGTTGGCGGTGAGCACAGCGTTTCGTTCGGAGCAGTGAAGGCTGCCGCCGAATCTCTGCCGGAAGGCCGCAAGCTGGGAGTTCTTCAGTTTGACGCTCACGCGGACCTGAGGGTTGCGTACGAGGGCTTTGAACATTCCCACGCCTCCATAATGTTCAACATTCTTTCCAAAATCGCCAATATAGGCCATCTTACCCAGGTGGGAATCAGAGATTTCTGTGCAGACGAGCACGATTCCATAAAACGGGAGGGGAGAATATCCGCCTTTACCAGCAGCGGAATAGAGGAAGCCTTGGCAGAAGGCAAGACTTGGAAGACAATCTGTCAGGAAATAGTGGACACACTTCCGGAAGATGTTTACATTAGCTTCGATATAGACGGTCTTGAGCCGTCCCTATGCCCGAATACCGGCACTCCGGTTCCTGGCGGGCTGGGTTTTGACAAGGCAGTCTACCTTCTGAGGATGGTTGCATCGCAGAGGAAAATAGTGGGATTTGACCTGTGCGAGGTGGCGCCGGGAGAAAACGAGTGGGATGCCAATGTTGGGGCAAGATTATTGCATAAGATGGCGTTGTTCGCCTATTTTGGCTGCAATGACAAATAAATTGATATATTTGCCGTTTAGAATAAACAAGAAAGATCATAAACAATTAGTTATTCAGATTATGAAGTTTTTTAAGACAATTGCAGTTTGCGCACTCAGCGCAATAGTTTTGGCTTCCTGCGAGAGCAGACCGAAACCGCTTCCTGGAATCACCGAGGGAGAAGTTGACTCTGTAAGCGTTGCCGTAGGAGTTGCTTTTGCAAATATGCTCCGCGGTTCCCAGATGGACAACATCAACCTTTCAAAGGTTATGAGCACTATCAAGACCGTTCTGAAGGGTGATACCGTAATCTTCAACGAGCAGAATTCCTCTATGTACATTCAGCAGTACATGATGAAGGCAAACGAGGCTTTGGGTGTTCTCAAGGCTGACGAGGAGAAGAAGTTCTTTGAGGAGAACAAGAAGAACGAGGGCGTTCAGGAGACTGAGAGTGGTCTTCAGTACAAGATCGAGGTTCCTGGCAACGAGGTTAAACCTGGTCCAAAGGATACCGTTGAGGTTAACTACAAGGGTTGCCTTCTGGATGGCAAGCAATTCGATTCTTCCTATGACAGAGGCGAGACTATCAAGTTCCCTCTCAACGGTGTAATCCCTGGATGGTCAGAAGGTCTCCAGTTCATCGGCGAGGGCGGAAAGGAGAAGCTCTGGATTCCGTTCAACCTTGGTTACGGTGGAAGGGACATGGGTCCGGATCTGCCTGCTTATTCAACCTTGGTATTTGACGTTGAGCTCATTAAGGTTTTCCCTTACGTAGAGAAGCCAGAGGCAAAGAAGTAACGTTTTTGCCTGATTGCAAGACAGGGGGATGACTGCGGTCGTCCCCTTTTCTTTTTCACCCGGCTTTGAAAGGAGCCTCTCTCGTTTTTTTTTCGTAAATTCGCAGGTTATGAGTAAGAGACGGAAAATACTCCTGCTGATTCTGGCTGCACTGCTCCTACTGGGCGTGGTGCTTATCTTTGCAACAGGTGGAGCAGATGGAGATTCGGAGGAGGTAGACCAGAAGGAACACAAGGTTTTGTCAGCCCGGACGGAAGACACCTACAGGGCTGTGCCTTCTGATGCCGTGCTGATATTCGACTTTGAACAGTTGGATCATCTTTCTCCCATTCTCAAAGACACATCCGTATTTTCTTACGGGCTTATAGATTCCACTTCCGCATTAGTAAGATTCCAGGACAAGCTGTTCGGGTTTGGAGAGGGGAACTGCCACAGTCTTTTCTCCCTGCATTATTCTGCAGTGAACGAGGTTTCCCTTCTGCAGATTGCGGACCTGGATAATCCAGAAAACGTTTCCAAAATTCAGAACTATCTGGAATCCAGCGCGTCTGCCTCAAGAAACTACAATTCTCACACGATATATACCCTGCCATCCGGGCTTAAGGCTGCGCTTTATAAGGATAGGGTTCTGGCAAGTTCCTCAGCGATATGTGTGGAGAGCTCTCTGAGGCATCTGGATGCCGGAACTTCCATATTGGACAATCAGGAGTTCTATTCTGTTCTCAGGGGTACAGGTGGAGACGAGTGCCTGTATGTAAACCATAAGCAAATAGGAAAACTCTTTTCCGGAAGTGTCACTTATTCGTTCTTGAAGTATTCTGATTTTGTGATGAGGATGGCTACCTGGAGTGCCTTGGAGATTAACCCGAGGCAGAGGAATTTCATTTCCTTCGAGGGTTCTCTTACAGACCATTCGGATTACATAAACTATGCGGCTGTTCTGGGAGGACAGAAGGCCTACACGTCTATGGCTCAGGGTATTCTGCCGGCAAGCACAATGTTTGCCGTTTGTCTGGACCTGCATTCCCTAAAGAATTACGTGAAAGATTACGAGAAGTATCTGGATGCCAACAAAAAGTATTCTTCCTATCTGGCAAATCTGGACAGGATTCCGCTTCCGGACGCTCCCTCACCAATGGAATGGCTTACGTCAGAAGGCTTTACAGAGGCTGTGAGTGCATTCTGCCTTGTTGGCGGAAAGTATGAGTGGGTAACCTTGCTATACAGGAATTCCACCTCATGGCTGGGGAAGATAACTGGAATCAAAGGTAGGGGAGAGACAAAGGAACCGGAGGAATTCATCTTCAAGGGCTATGTAGCAGGCGTGCTTGGAGAGGCGTTTTCCCATAATCCGGAAACTTCCTGCTGCAAGATATCAGACTGGACCATAATAGGTTCCGCCAATGCAATTACAGAATTCTCCAAGGGCCGGGCCAATGCCGTTACTCTGGACAGATACCTTTCTCACACCCCTGTAAGTTCCTTCTTCTCTGAGAAGGGCGTGGCAAAGGCATTTGTGAACATCAAGGAGGGTTCGGATACGTTGCTCACTGTGCTGAACAAGTATTACAGAGGGAGAATAGAGTCATCGCTGAGGAAAAAGAATTTTGAATATGCTACTGTAAACGTTTTTCCAGACAAGGGCGGGACAAAGGCAAGCTTGAGTTTCTATGCGGCAAGGCTGACTTCTCCTCCTCAGATGTTTGACGTTGAGGATGAGGAGGTTGTATTCATAGACAGCACGTTCAAGACCTTCTGGGGACCATTCCCTCTGGTGGATCCGGAGCGTGGAGACACAACCTGGTTCGAGCAGAGCAAAAAGTATCTGTCCATCTCCTACATGGACAGGAACAAGAAGGGAATCTGGGGCATCCCGATGAAGGATACAATAAAGAATTACGCAGGGCTGGTGAAGCTGGAAGACGGCAAGTCCTATATCACCTTCATACTCGGCGACAAGCTTTACCGCATGAGCAGAAAGGGTGCGCATTATACCGGTTATCCTAAGCAGCTGGATGTGGAGGTTGCTCTGGGCCCTATGCTGATTACGGAGAACGGCCAGCAGAGGATGTTTATCATAACAGGGGAGAACATAATCACCAAGCGTAATGTGAATGGAGATAAGGTGGAGGGCTGGACAGATATTCATGCACCGGAGTTTACAAGGGAGATGCCGGAGGAGGTTGTACTGTTCGGCCACCGCTATTATGTGCTGAGGACGGTTTCCAAACTCCGGATATACACGACTGGAGGAGAGGAACTTACGGCAAAGAACATAAAGAGGCCGATATCCAGGGAAAGCACCATAACGGAAGACAAGGACGGATTTGTGAAGGTCATGGGATTGGACGGAAAGGAATTCCTGTTCAACCTGAAGAACGGAAGGATAAAGAAACTTTAAAGGATGAAGAATTTTTTAAGACTGCTCAACTATGCCAGACCGTGGCGCAGATTCTGGCCGGGATATATCATTCTGGCCATACTGTCCGTGATATTCGGAATAGTGAACTATTCTCTCATATCTCCGGTCCTTAAGCTTTTGTTCGAAAGCCCGGCTAAAGAGCAGGTGAGTGCGGAAATTGCCACTTTGGCGGAAAAGACTCAGGAGTTTTCCTTTACTATGGACTGGTTCGAGAATATCTTCCAGTATTACATGGACAAGATATTCCTTGCAAACGGACCTTTGAATGCATTGCTTTTCGTCTGCGCTCTTCTGGTGGGAGCCAGCCTGCTTTCCAACGTTACAAGATACCTCTCCCAGACCATATTGGTGAGGATGAGGACCCACATAATGAAGAAGTTGCGCACGGATTTGTTCCGCAAGGTTTCCACTATGGACGTGGGGTTCTATCATAGCCAGCAGAAGGGAGATATCATCTCCAGAATTTCCAACGATGTAACCGAGGTGCAGAACGGAGTGGCGGACAGTTTCCACATGATATTCAGGGAGCCGCTTCTGATTATCGGTTTTATAGCCTACTGTTTCTACCTGTCTCCGAAACTCACTCTGGTTACTCTCATAACCATTCCACTGTCCGGTCTGGCCATTGGTGCCATATCCAAGAGGTTGAGAAAGAAAGCAGTTGAGACACAGAGTCTTATGGGAAGAATCGTGAGCCATTTCGACGAGGCTATTTCTGGCATAAGGATAATCAAGGGATTCAACGCACAGAAGTATGTGCAGGATAACTTTGAGGAAACAAATAACGCCCATAAAAAGTCTAGCCGCAAGATGCTTTACCGCCAGCAGCTGGCTCATCCTACGAGCGAATTCCTGGGTATCACAATCGCCGCGGCTGTGCTGCTTTACGGAGGATGGCTCCAGATTAACGGCTCTTTGGGACTGAGCATAGGCACTTTCACGGTTTACATCCTGTGCTACTGGAGAGTGCTTGAGCCTGCAAAGAACATCGCAAAGGCATACGCCAGCATTCAGAGAGGCCTTGTCAGCGGAGAGAGGCTGTTCGTGATTCTGGATGCCAAGAACAATATCAGGGAAAAGGAAGATGCCATAACCCTCAAGGAGTTTAAGGAAGGAATAGAATATCGCGGAGTAAACTTTTCATACAACGAGAATATTCCGGTGCTCAAGAATATAAATGCCAGTATACCAAAGGGTAAGATGGTGGCTCTAGTTGGGCCGAGCGGGGCAGGAAAGAGCACTTTTGCAGACTTGCTGCCAAGGTTCTACGATGTTACGGGCGGTGGCATTTTCATAGATGGGCACGATATCAGGGACTATACTCTGGATAGCCTTACAGCTCAGATGGGAATAGTTACTCAGGAGTCCATTTTATTCAACGATACGGTATTCAACAATATAACCTTCGGTATGGAGAACGTGTCAAAGGAGAAGGTTGTGGAGGCTGCCAGGATTGCAAACGCACTTGAGTTCATTGAGCAGTTGCCTGAGAAGTTCGAGACCAACATCGGAGACAGGGGAGAGAACCTTTCCGGAGGCCAGAGGCAGAGAATTGCCATTGCCCGTGCGGTGCTGAAGAATCCTCCGATTCTGATACTGGACGAGGCTACAAGCGCGCTGGATACTGAGAGCGAGCGTCTTGTGCAGGATGCCCTTTATAAGCTGATGCAGAACCGCACCAGCATAGTTATAGCCCATCGCCTTTCTACCATCCGCTATGCGGACGACATTATCGTGATGAAAGACGGAAAGATTGTGGAGGAGGGCAACCACGACCAGCTTATGGAAAAGAATGGAATATATGCGGGACTATGCGCCATGCAGGTGTTCTCATAATAAACTGAAACTGAAAAACCTACGATATTATGATGTATGTTTCTGATTCTCTGATTGAGATTATTGAAGAGAGTATCAAGCACAACTGGAACCGTCCGGCCTTGTCAGACTACAAGGGTATTACCCTGTATTACAGGGATGTGGCGCGCAAGATTGCCAAGATTCATATCATTTTCAGGGAGAGTGGCATTAAGCAGGGAGACAAGATTGCCATCTGTTCCAAGAACCAGTCTAACTGGGCCGTTGTATTTCTCGCCAGCCTTACATACGGAGCTGTTCCGGTACCGATTCTCCATGAGTTCAAACCAAGCAACATAGAGCACATCATAAACCATTCGGACAGCAATGTTCTCTTTGCCGGAAGCATCATACTTGAAGGATTGACGCTTACCCACATGCCTAATCTCAATACTGTTATCTGCCTGGATGACTTTTCTCTTATCCAGACAAAAAACACAGATACTTACCTGGCGATGGAGCATCTGAACGAGCTCTTTGGCAAGGCCTATCCTAAGGTATTCGGGACAGACTGCATTTCTTATCGCAAGGAATCAAATCCCGATGAAATGGCGATGATCAATTACACCAGCGGTACCAGTGGATTCTCAAAGGGCGTGATGATTCCTTACAGGGCTTTGAGGTCCAATGTTCTTTTTGCCTATCAGGTTATGAGTTCCATAGACGAAAAGTCCAATGTGGTTTCCATACTACCGTCCGCTCACATGTACGGAATGATGTTCGAGTTCCTGTTTGAAATGACGGTAGGCGCTCACGTTCACTTCCTTACCAGGGTTCCTTCTCCGAGTGTGATAGTCAAGGCGTTTGAGGAAATCAAGCCAAAGATTATCATCTCCGTTCCTTTGGTCATCGAGAAAATTTACAAGAACCGTCTCCAGCCGTTCCTTTCCACTCCGGGTGTGAGATTCCTTCTCAGACTTCCGATTGCGGACAAGAAAATCAAGATGCAAATCAACGAAACCCTTACTAATTCGTTCGGTGGGGAATTTGAGGAAGTCATCATCGGTGGCGCTGCCTTCAACAAGGAGGCGGACAGTTTCTTCAGTTCCATAGGATTCAAGTACACTGTTGGTTATGGAATGACAGAGTGTGCACCTATCATTGCATACGCAGACTGGAAAGAAAAGAGGGTGGGCTCCTGCGGCTATGCTGCTCCAAGGATGCAGATAAGGATTGATTCAGACAAGCCTCGCACCGTTCCGGGAGAGATTCAGGTTAAGGGAGACAACACAATGCTGGGCTATTACAAGAACGATATTGCAACCCGAGATGCTTTTACGGAAGACGGCTGGATGCGTACCGGAGACCTCGGTATTCTGGATAAGGACGGCTTCCTCTATATCAAGGGAAGAAGCAAGAACATGATTTTGGGTCCAAGTGGCCAGAATATCTATCCTGAGGAAATAGAAAGCATCATCAACAATATGCCATACGTTGTTGAGTCTCTGGTTATTGATGATGGAGGAAAGATGGTGGCGCTGATATTCCCGGATTTTGAAGCCGCTTCCAGAGACGGACTTACAACTTCCGCACAGATAGAGGCCAAGATGAATGAGAACATTGCCATTGTCAATGAAGAGATGCCTAACTATTCAAAGATTTCCGGTGTGAAGATTATGCCGGAAGAGTTTGAGAAAACTCCTAAGAGAAGCATCAAGCGTTATATTTACCAGAACTAGAATCAGCATTTTATGGATAAACAGCTGCAATTCGACCTTAGCTACCTGCAGATGGCGGGAATATGGGCAAAGAATTCATATAGCAAGAGACTTCAGGTAGGGGCTTTGCTTGTTAAAGACAGGATGATAATTTCGGACGGATATAACGGAACGCCGTCCGGATTCGAGAATGTGTGCGAGGATGAAAACGGAGTGACCAAGCCATACGTTCTGCACGCAGAGGCCAATGCCATAACCAAGGTGGCAAAGAGCAACAATTCCTCGGAAGGAGCAACGCTCTACATAACCGCTTCTCCTTGTATGGAATGTGCCAAACTCATAATTCAGAGCGGAATAAGGAGAGTTGTCTACCGCGATGCCTATCGTCTGGACGATGGAATTAAGCTTCTTAACAGGGCCGGTATTATTGTGGAGCAGCTGGACTCCGAGAGAATAAAGGAACTTGAAGCCGAGAGAGAGGCTTCCGAAAGCAAATAGATCCGTAGAAATGCTCAAGAAACTAAAAGAACTGTTAGATAATCCGTGGTTTTGGATTTTCCTGCTGCTGATAGGATTGTCTTTTTATATCGGAACCAAATGGAGACTTTCCAGAAGCGGTCCCAGGACCATCACATACGAACTGGTAAACAATTCGCGCTGGGCAAAGCTTCTGCTGGTTCTGGATCAGGTGGAAAAGAACTATGTGGATTCCATAAACAGCGGAAGCGTAACGGAGCGTTCTCTTCCGCATATTCTTGAAAGTCTGGATCCTCATTCTGTCTATCTTCCGCCAAGAGACCTGAAGGAGGCGGACGAGACTCTTGCCGGCAATTTCAGCGGAATAGGCATAGAGTTCAACGTGCCGAATGACACAGCGGTTGTAATAAGCGTTATACCAAACGGTCCTAGCGAGAGGGTGGGCCTCAAGAGCGGAGACCGTATTGTCAAGGTTGACGGCAGGAACGTTGCCGGAGTCCAGTTTTCCCAGGACTCCCTGATAAAGCTTCTCAGGGGGCCTATCAATACAACTGTCAACGTGGACATACGCAGAAGCGGGGAAAAGGACCTTTTGAATTTTGACATAAAGAGGGGCATCATTCCGGTTCACAGTGTAGATGCGGCCGTCATGCTGGATTCCGAGCTCGGATACATAAAGATATCCTCCTTTTCTGTAACTACCATAAGGGAATTTCTGGTTGCAGCTGCCAAGTTGAGAAATCAGGGGATGAAGGCTTTGCTTCTGGATTTGAGAGACAATCCTGGCGGATACATGGAACAGGCATACGCCCTTGCCAACGAATTCCTGGACAAGGGAGACATGGTGGTTTATATGGAGGGCCGCATGAGAAAGAGGGAAGACTTTGTGGCCACGGGTTCCGGTCATTTCAAGGACATCAGACTCTATGTTGCAATAAACGAGAACAGTGCATCTTCCAGCGAGATAGTTGCTGGAGCCATTCAGGATAACGACAGGGGAACCATAATCGGTAGACGTTCCTTTGGAAAAGGCCTGGTTCAGGAGCCGGTTTATTTCTCTGACAGTAGCGGAATCCGGCTCACGGTGGCACGTTTCTACACACCATCCGGAAGGTGCATCCAGAAGCCTTACTCTGAAGATTACAGATACGATATACTGGAGCGTTACCAGAGAGGTGAGATGCAGAGCGCAGACAGCATTAGGGTAAACGATTCCCTCAAATACACTACGGCTCACGGCAACGTGGTCTACGGAGGTGGCGGAATAATTCCGGATGTATTTGTGCCGATGGATACCACCGGTGTTACGGACTTCCTTGTGAAAGTTAACCGCAAGAGCCTTCAGATGAAATTCAGTTCATTGTTTGCAGACCGCAACAGGGAGAGTCTAAATGTCATTGAAGATTATGAGGGTCTGGAGAAACTATTCCAAAGTGAGAGTCTTGCCACCCAGTTCAAGCTTTATGCTATAAGTGAAGGAGTCCGTCCTACCGCCAGCGAATGGGAGATTAGCGGAAACATCCTTCTGGAGCAGCTCAAGGGACTGATAGGCAGATATTCAGCCATGAAGGAAGACGCTTTCTACCATTATATTCTCCAGATAGACAACCTTGTGGAAAAGGTGGAGGCACTGGAAAGTGAAAAGAAGAAGAAAAATTAACAGGAAAACAGATACTTGTATGGGAAAGACAGTTGGAATGGCATCCGACCACGCAGGATTCCAGATGAAAGAATACCTTAAAAGCCTTCTTCACGACACAGGCTATGAAGTAAAGGATTTCGGAGCATATTCTTCAGAGAGCATAGATTATCCGGATACGGCGCATCCTCTGGCCGAGGCAGTTGAAAAGGGAGAAGTGGACTTTGGAATAGCCATTTGCGGAAGCGGCAACGGCATAAGCATGACCGTTAACAAGCATCAGGGAATCCGGGCCGCTTTGTGCTGGACACCCGAGCTTGGCGCACTTGCAAAGCAGCACAACAATGCAAACATCCTGTCTCTCCCAGCCCGCTTCATATCCGAGGAACTTGCTCGTGATATCGTAAAGGCGTATATATCAGCGGAGTTTGAGGGAGGGCGCCATCAGAGGAGAATAGAGAAGATACCTGTAAGAGCCAAGGAATAGCCGCAGTATGGAAGACATCCGTCAGACTCTCCATCCTCTTGTAATAGACAGGCGCAATCCTGTCCGTCTGCAGAAAGACATGAGTGCCTATCCTTCCGGAATCATATTTCCGGTGGACAAGCCTTACAGATGGACCAGTTCGGATGTGGTTCGCAGGATAAAGTTCATATTGAGAGCCCACTTCAATACCAAGAACGTCAAGATCGGGCACGCCGGCACCCTGGATCCTTTGGCCACAGGGCTTCTGATTGTATGCGTTGGCAAGGCCTGCAAATTGAGCGAAGCCCTTCAGGCTGAAAAAAAGGAATACATCGCTGAGTTTACTATTGGAGCCACTACTCCTTCTTTTGACAGGGAGCATCCTATAGATGCGGTTTATTCCACATCACACATAACTGCAGAAGACATGAAGAAGGCTGCGGAAAGCTTTAAGGAACAGACAGAGCAGATGCCGCCTGCTTATTCCGCCAAGTATGTGAACGGCACAAGATCCTATTATCTGGCCAGAAACGGAGAAGAGTCGGACCTTAAACCTGCTGCCGTAAAAATCTACAGTTCAGAGCTTTTGGCTGCCCGTATCCCGGACGTTTCTCAAGAGGCGGAATGGAAAGAGTATTCCAGCCAGGCCTTGCCGCTCATTAATTCACTTTCAAGGCCTTCTTATGGAGAGGATGCCCTTAGCAATACGTTTGTGGTAAAGAAAAGGATAGCTTCTGAGGAGAACAATCCCGTTGTACGCTATACGGAAGGCTCCCTGCTATCTCCAGACCAGATTCGCAGTCTCCCGTCTGCGGTTTTGCGCATAGAGTGCAGCAAGGGCACTTATATTCGTTCCATGGCTAGGGATTACGGAGCCATGCTTTCCAGCGGAGCATTCATGTCTGCTCTCAGACGCTCTGCATCAGGAGGATTCAGGGTGGAAGACGCTCTGGATGTAAAAGAATATTTCGGGCAGTTGTAACCTTTTTCGTTTTCCTTCGTATAATACTTTGCCTATCGTGTATGGGCAAAAACAGCATTTTTATGAAATTATCACAATTTAAATTTCCTTTCCGAACAGATTTGATCGCAAAGGACCCTACCCGTTTCAGGGATGACTGCAAGCTGATGGTGATGCGTCGCCAGAGCGGCAAGATAGAAAACAAAATATTCAAGAATATCCTGGATTACGCCCGTGAAGGGGATATTTTTGTCCTCAACGATACCAAAGTCTTTCCGGCCCGCCTTCAGGGCAACAAGGAAAAGACAGGAGCCGAGATAGAGGTTTCCCTGCTCCGCGAACTTAACCGTGAGCAGAGGCTCTGGGACGTTCTGGTAGATCCAGCACGTAAGATAAGGATTGGCAACAAGCTTTATTTTGGAGAGAACGATTCCCTTGTTGCAGAGGTAATTGACAATACCACATCCAGAGGAAGAACCCTTCGTTTCCTCTTTGACGGAAGCTACGAGGATTTCCGCCAGACGCTGTTCAGCGTTGGAGAACTCCCTGTGCCAAAGGAAATACGTCCGCATCCGAACGAGGATGACCAGGTGAACTTCAACACCATTTTTGCCCGTCACGAGGGAGCGATAGCAACTCCGGCAGCCGGCCTGCATTTCAGCCGTGAACTGTTCACCCGTATGGAAATCAAGGGTGTGGACTGCACATTCATTACTTCTCACGTGGGGCTCAGCAATTTTGGCGGAGTGGACGTGGAGGATCTTTCCAAGCACAAGATGGGTTCAGAGAGAATCATCATCTCGGAAGAAAGTGCGGAAAAGATAAACAAGGCAAAGGAAAACGGACACAGGGTGTTTGCCATTGGAGTTACCGTGGCAAGGGCTCTGGAGACTCCGGTAACCACCACCCACCGTGTAAAGCCGATAGATGGCTGGACCAACAAGTTCATCTTCCCTCCATACGATTTCAAGATAGTGGACGCACTAGTTACAAACTTCCATTATCCTCTGAGCACTATGCTCATGTGCCAGGCGGCATTCGGTGGCTATGAGAAGGTTATGGCGGCTTACAAGCAGGCTATGCATGCCAAGGATCCATCCGGTTTCTACCGGTTCGGCATTTACGGAGACGCCATGTTAATCGTTTAAATTTTTTTTCAGAAGCCAAATCAAAATCAATTAAACGTTTAATTATTTGCAAACGGGTAAATTGTACCGTTTGGCATACTCAAACAGCGACAGATTCATATCTTGCCGCTGTTTTTATTTTTTGAATTTATGGAGTTGGAGGTTGAGGCGCTGTTGTGCGCGATGAGCCGGGTTCTGGTGAATCATCCGGCAAAGGGGAGTGAACTGATGCTTAACGCAGGCAGTCCGGAGGCTCTGCTGAAAGCGGGGAAAGGCTTTGTGGACGAGATCCTGAAGGTGGAAGGAATAGGGGAAATGCTTTTTTCCTCAGCGATGCTGTCCTGGGGAAGTGAGGAGGCTGAATGGATGCGCAAGAAGGGAGTGAGGCTTATTCCCTTGACAAGCGGGGATTATCCGCCTAATCTCAGAAACAGCCCGGATCCTCCTTTCCTTTTGTATTACAGGGGGAATGCGTCTTTTTCAAACCGGATACTGAGCATTGTGGGCACGCGTATGGCTTCCGCATACGGGAAAGAATGTGTGGAAAAGATTGTCTCCGATGTTGCGAATGTGTGCCCGAACATACAGATAGTGAGCGGATTGGCATACGGTATAGACTGCTGCGCCCACAACGCCGCGCTGGAAGCCGGGGTGCAGACCATAGCGGTTTTGCCATGCGGAATAGATGTCATCTATCCTTCTGTGCACAGGGAGCTTGCGGTGAGGATTCTGCAGCAGGGAGGCATTCTTACGGAGTATCCGCGGGGAACTGTCCCCTTGCGGCGTAACTTCCTGCAGCGCAACAGGATAATTGCAGGGCTCAGCGATGCGCTTCTGGTGGGAGAAAGCCGCATAAGCGGCGGCAGCATGAGCACGGTTGAATATGCGTCAAGATACAGCAAAGATATTTTTGCGGTCCCGGGCCGTATGTGGGATGCCAACTCTTACGGATGCAATTATCTGATAAGCAAAAACGTGGCCCAGCTCTGCCTTAATTCTTCAACAATCCTTAAAGCGATGGGCTGGAACAAAGACTACATTTCAGACATCAAACGCCAGCCTTCTTTGTTTTCCGCTTCAGATGAGACCAAGCAGAAAATATTGCTATCTTTATCATTTGTTAGAGGGAGGACAACGGATTACATGCTGCAGAAGACTGGATTGAGTATTCAGGACCTGAGCGCAGTGCTGCTGGAGCTTGAAATAGAAGGTGTAATCCGTAAAGACGCTTCCGACCTCTGGTATAAGGCATAGTTATGCAATTTATAGACACTCATACGCATTTATATGACGAGGCCTTTGATGCGGACCGTCCGGAGGTTATATCCCGTACAATTGAAAGCGGAGTTGACCGCTGGATATTCCCGGCCATAGATTCCTCCTCGTTTAAGGCTCAGATGGCTGTGTACGAGGAATATAAAGACCATATTTACATGGGTATGGGCCTGCATCCGACTTCTGTGGGGGACAATTGGCAGGACGAACTGGACTTTGCTCTCTCCGAACTGGAAAACTATCCGGAAAGATACATAGCGGTAGGGGAAATAGGCCTGGACGCCTATTGGAGCAGGGATTTTTTCAGGCAGCAGAAGGATGTGCTTGTTGCCCAGCTGGAGTATGCGTCCGGTAAAAACCTTCCAGTGATAATCCATGAAAGGAGTGCCACGGAGGATATGCTGGAAATTGTTTCCTCATTCAAAGGCAGGCTGACCGGAGTCTTCCACGCCTTTACCGGAAGCGTGGAAACATATCGCAGGATAGCGTCCCTGGGAGGTTTCAAGGTTGGAATAGGTGGCGTGGTGACCTTCAAGAATGCCGGAATTGCCAGTACAGTGGCGGAGATTCCGCTGGAAGACATTGTGCTTGAGACAGATTCCCCTTACCTGACTCCGGCTCCTCATCGCGGAAAAAGAAACGAGAGCTCATACATTCCTCTTATAGCGGCAAAAATCGCTGAGATAAAAGGTGTTGGAATAGAAGAGGTTGCAAAGGCTACCACAAAGAACGCGGAGACGGTGTTCAATATTTGAAACAAAAAGACAGACAGATATGAAAAGTTCCATTTTGATGATCTATACCGGCGGAACGATCGGTATGAAGCAGGACGAGAGGACATTGGCACTGGTGCCGGTGGACATCAGCCAGATAGAAACCGAAGTTCCCGAACTCAAGAAGTTCGGTTACAAGATAGATACCTGCTCGTTTGATCCGGTAATAGATTCATCCGATATCACTCCGGATTTCTGGATAAAACTGTGCCGGATAATAAAGGAAAATTACGCCAGGTACGATGGATTCGTAGTGCTTCACGGCACGGACACCATGTCCTACACAGCTTCTGCATTGAGCTTTATGCTGGAGGACCTGGCCAAGCCGGTGGTCCTGACCGGAAGCCAGCTTCCGGTGGGAATGCTCCGCACAGACGGCAAGGAGAACATCATTTCATCAATAGAAATTGCCGCTGCAAAGGATTCTGAGGGCCATCCTATGGTTCCGGAAGTCTGCATATACTTTGAGAGCCAGCTATATCGCGGAAACAGGACGACCAAGTACAACGCTGAGAATTTCAGGGCTTTCCGCTCTGCCAACTATCCGGTTCTGGCCGATGTGGGAATTCACATTAAATATAACCGCCATCTCATCCATTATCCGGAAAGATGGGATATTCCGCTTAAGATCAGAGATAAACTGGATACAAACGTAGCCATCCTCAAGATATTCCCGGGCATAACTCCGGCTGCGATAGATGCCGTGCTTTCCACTAAAGGCTGCCGTGCCGTGGTGCTTGAGACATTCGGCAGCGGAAACGCTCCAACCGGAAAGGCTTTTTTATCGACGATGAAAAAATGGGTGGACAGGGGGCTTGTAATAGTGAATGTGACCCAGTGCCATGCCGGAAAGGTGGATATGTGCGCCTACGCTACAGGTATGGGATTGAAGGGTGCAGGCGTGATAAGCGGCTACGACGGTACCACGGAAGCCACATTATGCAAGCTTTTTATGCTGCTGGGCAGGTATTCTTCGTCCGAGAAAGTGAAGAAAGAGATGCAAAAGAGCCTTAGGGGCGAAATTTCCGCAGTTTGACGGCTTAATGCAATTTTTATGTGTGTAGGCTTTCCTCAAAAGAAAAAAATTGCTACCTTGCACTCTGTTTTACGGATACCACTTGAGAGAAAACAAATAAATAATAACTGATAAACATTGTTTAATTTAATCACAACAAAATTTATGAAAAAACTTTTCATGTTTTTGGCAGTTGCAGGCCTAATGGCATTGACTGCCCAGAACGCATCAGCTCAGGATCAGAAGACTGACGAGAATGCAACTGAGCAGGTAGCTGAGGCACCTCAGGCTGAGGAAGTTACTGCTCCGGCTGAAGTCGATCCTTTCAACGTAAAGTCAGACAAGCCTCTGTATCAGCAGATCAAGACAAAGTTCATAGAGGGTGGTCCTGCATTCATGGTATGGGTTGTTCTCTGTCTCATTCTGGGTTTGGCAATCGCCATCGAGAGACTTATCTATCTCTCAAGGGCTACTACCAACAACAAGAAACTTCTCGAGGGCATCGAGTCTGCTCTTCAGGAGGGTGGTGTTGAGAAGGCAAAGGAACTTTGCCGCGATACCCGTGGTCCAGTTGCTTCCATTTTCTATCAGGGTCTCCTTCACTATGACGAGGGTCTTGAGAGCGTTGAGAAGAACATCACCGCTTACGGTGGCGTTCAGATGGGTCAGCTCGAGAGCGGCCTGTCCTGGATAGCTCTGTTTATCGCCCTTGCTCCAATGTTGGGATTCTTGGGAACAGTAGTTGGTATGGTTGGCGCATTCGACGCTATCGAGGCTGCTGGTGATATTTCTCCAACCGTTGTAGCAGGTGGTATTAAGGTGGCTTTGATCACAACCATTGCCGGTTTGATCGTTGCTATCATCCTTCAGATTTTCTACAACATCATCGTTGCAAAGATCGACTCTCTGGTTAACTCCATGGAGGACGCATCCATCAACTTTGTAGATATTCTCACCAAATACAACAAGAAGTAATCAATTAGAGCAAAATGAAGAACAAATCAAAACTCATATTGTATGTACTGTTAGCCATATCAGTGGTTATCGGAG
>JAFZMA010000126.1 GCA_017551215.1 Bacteroidales bacterium
CAGCCCTTTCGATGACCTTGGGACTGCTGGAACTGGCCTTCGGCAAAGTAACAATCCTTGAAAGCCTGAATGGCCTTGTCTACAGCCTGACGGACAGGCTGTTCGACACCTTCAGCCGCTGGCCCAAAGCCACCTGGCCCGCCTACGCCGTGTTTGTTGCATCACTTGCCTTGTTATTCCTGTTAAATCATTTTGACCGGAGGATGGCTACTAAACCCTTGAAACCATGAAGCAAGAAGTGTCATGTAATACCCAGATTATCTACCCGAAAACTATCAGAGAAGATGTTGACTGGTTATTGAATTCTCCTCCAGTGGTTTCTGTCGTCGGTAATGAATTAAAGAAACTGAGGGATTTGGTTGAAGGTGTAAACAGTTACTATCAGGAAAAATACGGAGGAAAAGCATTCAGAAGTGATATTGGCGAAATCAAGTTATCACGAAAAGGCATTCAAACATCCATTGCCCATGGAATAGGCAAAAATAAGAGAGCAGCTTTCATTGCTGTTCCAGAAGTTCTTATTAACGGAAGAATAATTCAAATAGACCCCAACCATAAGGGGCGTAACTATGAATCAATAATAATCGCTGCTCCGATAAAGATTTGGCACACGGTTTATATATGTGAGGTTGTAGTGAACAGGAGCAAAGACGAATCGGGATTCTATCTGCACAATGTTGATATAAAACAAAAGCTTTTGAGTGGCACAGAGCCGGTACGAACTTACAATGGTGAAGACCAAATGCGTAAAACAACCTCAAAAGCTTCTAAGTTAATTATTTCAGACGTAGTAAATGCTGTCAAGGAAAACCGGCTTGATCAGAACATCTGACTGGCAGTTACACTTCTATTCATTCCGCAATTCCTATATAATCGCAGTGTAATGGCAGTCTGGGATTTCGATTACAGCTCAGTTTCCTCAATAACAAGGCTTCTGCAGGACAACGGCCTGAACATGACCAAGAAGTTCGGCCAGAACTTCCTGATTTCCATGAGTGCGCTCGACAGAATCACAGCCCTGTGCGGAGCTGCATCCGGAAAACGGGTTTGGGAAGTCGGTCCGGGAATCGGAGCCCTTACAAGATGCCTGGTCGCAAGCGGTGCCGATGTCACGGCATTTGAGATCGATCACGGTTTCTGCCGCATCCTGCGTGAGCAGGCCTTCGTTGATGTGGACAATTTCACTCTGGTGGAGGGCGATGCCCTCAAGAACTGGAAGGAAGTGTGGGCCTCTCAGGGAACTCCGGACATCATCTGCGCCAACCTGCCTTACAACGTAGGCTCCATATTCATTGCTTCTTTGATTGAGAACCGCTGTCTGCCGCCTGTGATGGTGTACACTCTCCAGAGCGAGGTCGTGGACAGAATCTGCGCAAAAGAGGGCAGCGAGGATTATTCGGGTTTCTCCATTCTGTGTTCTATCGATTATGAGAACTCGTCAGCCTTCAAGCTCGGAAGCGGCTGCTTCTTCCCGCCGCCTAATGTTGACAGCTCCGTGGTGGTAATGAAGAAGCGCGAGAATCCGCTGGTTCCCGATGAGGATGCCGTGAAGTTCCTGGAACTTGTCAGAATCCTCTTTGCGCAGAGAAGAAAGACCGTGAAGAACAACCTCAAGGCAACAGGAAAGTCCTCCGCTGAAATCGACGTTGCTCTGAATGCAAGCGGCATTGCCCAGACCGAGCGGGCAGAACGACTGAATATCCGGCAGATCCTTTGTCTGAAGAGGAGCCTCTGGCCATGAAGGTTTTCATCTACACTTTAGGATGCCGCGTAAACCAGTGCGAAAGCGAGGCCATAGCCGAATCCTTTGCAAAGGCAGGACATTCCGTTCTCAAAAGCCATGAGGAAGCAGACCTCACAATAGTGAATACCTGTACGGTCACGAGCAAGGCCGAGCAGAAGGCCCGCCGTGAAATCAGACTGTTCTCAAAGACAGCTCCCGTGCTCGTAACGGGGTGCTACGCCCAGGTCAATCCGAAAGAAATCGAAGACCTTGCCGACAATGTTGTGGTGCTTCCGCTCATGCGAAAGCCCGAGCTGCTTGGTCTGGCATCTTTTATCGACGCACATAAGAACCTTGATGTTCTGTCACAGCTGAAGGAATTCGCAAAGGAAAGAAGGGAAGGCTACGGCGGACTCTTCGA
>JAFZMA010000127.1 GCA_017551215.1 Bacteroidales bacterium
GGGAGTTTCATCAGCGATATGACTTTTTTCAGGGCATCCTTGTTTGCCTGCAGTCGGTTGTCCTTTGCAAACTTTACAGAGAAGCACAGCTGGTATTCATCCCTAAGCTTTTCCATCCTTGGGGCAAAAGGTCCGCTTACTTCCATCGCTGAGAAAGACCTTGTATTCTTGAGAACGTGAGAGAGTGATGCAGCGGCTGTTTCAAGCTTGTGATAGTTCCTGTTGCGGAGAATCACATTTACAAGGCGCACAAAAGGAGGGAAGGAGTACATGCTTCTTTCCGCCATCATGCCCCCGTTCTGCCTTTCTTCTGAATTTGCGGCGTTGTGGGTTCCGGTTTCATACTCCCAGGAAAGCCGCGCCGCCATATCGCAAATGTTGGTTATCACGGGATGGTTCTTCTGATTTGTCTGGATTACCAGATGCCCTTTTGAGTTTCTCCTACCGCTTCTTCCAAGCAGTTGGACAAACAGTTGCATGGCTTTCTCATCTGCCCGGAAGTCTTGCTGAGAGAGAATGGTATCTGCCTGGATTACAGCTACGAGCGCAAGGTTCTCAAAGTCGAATCCCTTGCTTGTCATCTGAGTTCCTACAAGAATGTCCGTATTTCCGGAGGCAAAGTCTGCCAGCACTTTTTCAGCGTCTTTCTTGCTCTTTGCAATGTCAGCATCGTAGCGGGCAATCCGGGCGTCCGGGAAGAGTTCCCTGAGCTCCTCCTCAATCTTTTCTGTTCCTGCCCCACGGAGTTCCAGCGCCTGCTCTCCGCAAGAAGGGCAGATTGGTGAGAACGGGGCCTTGTACTCGCACCAGTGGCATCGCAGAGTATTGTCAAATTTGTGGTAGCTCAAAGGCACGTTGCAGTGCGGGCACTTTACCGTCTCTCCGCAGTTAGCGCACTGAACCACAGGGGAATATGATCTTATATTGCGGAATACAAGAACCTGTTTATGCTCAGCGATGTTTTTCTCTATGAGGTTTATCAGCTGCTGCGAGAAGCTGCCTTTCATCTGGTGGCTCTTCCTTGTCCAGAGCGTGTCTATCACGGTTACTTCCGGAGCGGGAGACGGGAAGTATTTCTGGCTCAGAAGCACACGGTGGAATTTCCTTGTATAGCAGTTGTAGAGGCTTTCAAAAGAAGGGGTTGCGCTTCCCAGAATCACGTTTGCGGAATGCATCTGGGCAAGCAGCAGAGCTGCATCCCGTCCGTTATATCTAGGTGCCGGATCTTCCTGCTTGTAGCTTTGGTCGTGCTCCTCGTCTACCACCACCAGCCCGAGATTTTCCATAGGCAGGAATATGGAACTGCGGGTTCCCAGAACCACTACCGGTTTACGGGGACATTCTTCCGTTCCCCTGAAAGTGAGAACTTCCCGTATGAGTTTCTTTGCCGCCTGGGTTACAGAGGAATGGAAGCAAAGGAGCCGTTCTGCGTAATACTTCTTGAGCCTTGAATGGAGATAGTTTCCTATGGCTATCTCCGGAACCATATAAAGCACATCCTTGCCTTCTTTCAGATACTTGTCTATGAGCTTTATGTAGATTTCTGTCTTGCCGCTTCCGGTAACTCCTTCCAGCAGAATGGTCCTGGACGGTATCTTTTCCTCAATTTCCCTGAAAGCATTCATCTGGGCCTCAGACAGCTCTATTCTTTCAGGCCCATTAGCGGCCGCGCTTTCCCTATCCTGTTCTGGAAGGGCGGGGATTGCGTTCATCACATCTTCGGGCTTGCGGTGGGATGAAACCTCCTGCTGCCTTACGCTCAGGATAGGGTATGCGGCCTTGAACACCTCTCCTGCCGTACACAGATAATATCTGGCAACCACATCCCAGAAACGGATCTCCGCAGGGGAAACCGGAGTCCGTTCCAGAACCCGGCCCAGCGGTTTTATCTCCACGCTCCTGCTCTTTGGCGGGAGTCCATTCCACGCAGAGGTCCTTCTGACAACGCCCTGAAGGGTTCTTCCTCCGAACTCCACCTCCACCCAACTGCCCACGGTAACGCCCTCCGCCTGCCCGTTCTCTCTCTCCGCCTGTCTTGGCACTCCATAGAAAATCTCCTCCTCGAACTTTATCGGGAGCAAGACAGAGGCATATAGAACAAATTGAGCGTCCATAGTTGCAAAAATAAAAATAATCTCTATATTTGCACTCCCAAATGCTGGTGTCATAGCTCAGTTGGTAGAGCAAAGGAC
>JAFZMA010000128.1 GCA_017551215.1 Bacteroidales bacterium
AAGGCTATCTTCTGGCCGGGATATGCCGTAAGATTGATGTCAAAGAGCACCTGCTTGCCTTCCACATAGCTGAAATCCACATCGCTGAGACTAACCTCTCCCTTTAGCGGAATTGCCTCTCCTGCAGGGGTTTTCCAGCACCACTGGCATTCACCGGTTTTATTCAGGGTTACCTTGCCCCTGTTTTCCTCCTCTTTCTGGTCCATCAGGTCGTAAACACGGTCGCTTCCGGCACTTGCCATCACTATGCTGTTAATCTCGTTGCTTATCTGGGTTACAGGCCTTGTGAAGTTCTTGTGCAGGGTAAGGAAGGCCACGAGAGTTCCCAAAGTAAGAATTGAGCCGTTAAGGCCGCAGAAATACCATCCGGTCAAAGACGAGAGCGCGATGGCCGCCCCCACCGTGGCAATGAACACATAACCCAGATTGCCCAGATTGCCGTTTACAGGCATTACAATGTTGCCTATCTTGTTGGCGTTGTAGACGCTCTTCCTAAGCTCCTCATTCAGGGCAGAGAACTGCGCTATTGCCTTGTCTTCATGACAGTAAACCTTCACCACCCTCTGGCCGGAAACCATCTCCTCTATGAAGCCGTTGACCTTGCCAAGCATTTCCTGACGGCGCTTGAAGTATTTCTTGGACAGGCCGCCAAGTTTCCTTGTCACATAGTACATCAGGAATGCCATAACCACCGAGATTGCGCTCAGCGGAAGACTCAGTACCAGCATGCTCACAAAGGTGGAGATTACGGTTACAAGAGACTGGAACAGACGCGGAATAGTCTGCCCGATTACCTGGCGGAGAGTATCTACATCGTTGGTATAGACGCTCATTATATCTCCGTGGCTCCTGGAATCGAAGTAACTCAGAGGCAGCCTTTCCATGTGAGCAAACAAGTTATGCCTCAGCGTCTTGAGAGTTCCCTGACTGATAAATACGGTAAGGATGCTTTGCAGATATGAAGCCCCCGTTCCTATAATGAGAACTACAGCCAGTTTGACCAGCGTTATGGCAAGAGGAGAATAATCCGGTGTGGCCTGCCCTATCATAGGAATCACGTAATTATCGAGCAAGGTCTTGGTAAACAGCGTGGAAGCCAGGGTTGCGAGGGTGGAAACCAGAATGCAAAGCAAGACTATAGAGATTCTCCATTTGTTCTTCTGGAGAATCAGCTTGAAGAGTCTTGTAACTGTAGACAGCTTCAACTTGCCTTGCGGAGGCACATAACCCCTTTCTTTCATCTGTGGCCTATCCATTCTCATCAAAGTCTCCCTCCCCACCGGATGTCTGCATAGTGTAGATATCCTTGTATATATCGTTAGTTTTCAACAAATTGTCATGGGTGTCAAATCCCTTCACACGGCCATCGTCCATCACTATTATCTTGTCTGCATGCCGGATGCTGAGTATCCTGTGAGAAATGATTATCCTTGTTGTTCCGGGTATCCTTTGGGCAAAGGTGTCTCTGATCTTTCCGTCAGTTGCCATATCCACAGCAGATGTGGAGTCATCCAGAATCAGAACCTTCGGCGATTTAAGAAGAGCCCTGGCTATGCATAGCCTCTGCTTCTGGCCCCCTGAGAAATTGGCTCCTCCCTGCTCCACCTGCGTATGGTATCCGTCAGGAAGGGCCGAGATGAACTCGTCTGCACAAGCAGCAATGCAGGCCTGGCGGCATTCTTCTTCAGTAGCATCCTCCTTTCCCCATCTGAGGTTATCCAGAACGGTTCCGCTGAATAGCGTATTATTCTGAAGCACAACAGCTACCTCGTTTCTCAACGGTTTCAGGGCATAGTTTCTCACATCCACTCCACCTATCTTTATTGCGCCCTTGCTGACATCATACAGGCGGCTTATGAGAGAACCGAGAGTGCTCTTTCCGCTGCCGGTTCCGCCAATGATTCCTATAGTCTGGCCGGCTTCAATTGAAAGGTTTATGTCCTCAAGGGCATATCCGCCGCCTTCCTTGTAAGAGAAGCAGACGTGGTCAAATTCAATGCTGCCATCCTTGACTTTCTCCACAGGGGAATCAATCTCTGTCATATCAGGCTCTTCGTCAATCACCTGAGCTATTCTCTTGATGCTGGCTGCGCTCTGAGTCAACTGAACAAATATCATAGACAGCATCATAAGAGACTGGAGAACCATCATTACATACGAGAACAGAGATGTCAGCTGTCCTGTAGTAAGGCTTCCTTCTACAATGTAATGCGCTCCAAACCAGGACAATGAAATGATACATCCGTAA
>JAFZMA010000129.1 GCA_017551215.1 Bacteroidales bacterium
CCGCCCTTGAACTTATCCGGGCACACAACTATTTTGTCTATTGCCGTCTTGTTTTGCACTCCCATTTTTAATACTTTTACAAGCAGTTTCAAAGTTATGAAATTAACACAAAACTTTAGTAATATGAAAAGATTGAAAATCTTAGCCCTTGCATTGATGCTGATTGTTCCTTTCTCGGCATCTGCAGACGAAGGAATGTGGCTTCTTCCGCTCCTTGAAAAGATGAATATCAAGGTCATGAAGCAGAACGGCTGCAAGCTTACAGCAAAGCAGATCTACGACATCAACAATTCTTCCCTTAAGGACGCCATCATGATTTTTGGCGGCGGTTGTACGGCAGAAGTTGTTTCTGGTCAGGGACTTGTATTCACAAACCACCACTGCGGATACGGCAGCATCCAGAAGCTTTCCAGCACAGACCACGATTATCTTAGAGACGGATTCTGGGCAATGAGCCGGGATCAGGAACTTTCCGCTCCGGGTCTCAGCGTTACATTCATAGACCGCTTCATAGATGTTACGGACGCTATGCTTGAGGCAGAGAAGAAGGCAGAGGCTTTAGGAGATAAAAAGGGAGAGGCTTTCCTGCGCAGCTTCCGCGATTCCCTTACAAAGGATGCCGTTGGAGACAACAAATACCTGACAGCAAGAGTTGTTTCCTTCTATGAGGGCAACGCTTATTACATTGTGGTTTCCAAGACTTTCAAGGATATCCGCTTTGTGGGCGCACCACCTTCCTCTATCGGAAAGTTCGGTGGAGAGACAGATAACTGGGAGTGGCCAAGACATACCGGAGACTTCTCCGTTTTCAGAATCTATGCAGACAAGGACAACAACCCTGCAGAGTATTCTCCGGACAATGTGCCTTACACCCCGAAGAAGTTCCTGAGCATTTCCCTTAAGGGCTACAAGCCTGGTGATTTTGCAATGATTATCGGTTTCCCTGGCAGTACCAACCGTTACCTTACAAGCCAGGAGGTTATAGACCGCAGAGATGCCGCAAACGAGCCAAGAATAGTTGCCAGAACAGCAAAGGAGGATGTGTGGAGAGCCGCAATGAGGGCAGACCAGAAGACCAACATCCAGTATGCCAGCAAGTTCGCTTCTTCTTCCAACTACCGCAAGAACAGCATTGGAATGAACGAGACCTTTGCAAAACTCAACACTGCGGAAAGAAGGGCGGAGGAAGAAAAGGTATTCAACGAGTGGGTTGCACAGGATCCTGCAAGACAGGCTGAATACGGTAACTGCGTGGAGGTTATCAACAACGCCGTTGCAAAGAGAAGCAAGCCGTATGCAGCCCTTGTTTACCTGATGGAAACCCTCAACAACGTGGAGGTTCTCCAGCCAGCATCAAGAGCCTTGAGGGTACGCAAACCTGAGGACATAGAGAACTTCAAGAAATCTACAGAGAATTTCTATAAAGATTACTCTCCGGAACTTGACCGCAAAACCAGCAAAGTACTGCTCAAGACCTTTAAGGAGAATGTTACCGAGCCAACTTATATTCCTCAGTGCTACAAGACAATAGACGAGAAGTTTGGGGGAGACATAGACAAGTATGTAGATAACATTTTCGACAATACAGTATTCACAGATCAGGAAAAGGCCATCAAGTCTTTCACAGATACAACATATGATCTGAGAAACGATCCTGCCGTACAGTATCTGATGGAATTTTCCACTTCTTACCGCCCTATGATGGAAGAGGTGAACAAGGATTCAGAGGAGTTTGCAAAGGCAAAGAAGGCTTACATGAAAGGCCTTATGGAAATGAACGGAGACAACCCTATCTATCCGGACGCAAACTTCACAATGAGACTCACTTACGGAAAGGTTGGCGGATACGCTCCTAAGGATGCGGTTACCTATAACTATTACACTACCCTTGAGGGAGTTATGCAGAAGGAGAATCCAGACGATCCTGAGTTTGTTGTTCCTGCAAAACTTAAGGAACTCTATCTTGCAAAGGACTATGGACAGTATGCTATGCCTAACGGAGAAATGCCGTGCTGCTTCCTGACCAACAACGACATTACCGGCGGTAACTCCGGTAGCGATGTTCTAAACGCCAAGGGAGAACTCATAGGTCTTGCTTTTGACGGAAACTGGGAGGCAATGAGTGGAGACATTATCTTTGAGCCAAATCTTCAGAGATGCATTAACGTGGATATCCGCTACGTGCTGTTCATCATAGACAAGTTCGGCGGCGCGGGATATCTGCTTAACGAAATGGATATCAAGAAATAGAGTAATGATTCAACTGTCTGAGATTGAAGAGGTCCTGAACTCCGTATTTCATCCGGAATATGAACGTTCCGTAATGGAATTAAGTCTTGTCCAGAATCTCAAATACCAGAAGGAAGGAAACGATGAAGACAACGCCGGAACAATCAGTTTCCGGCTTGTTTTCCATCGCAGCGACCCGATGGCAAACTCCATTAAGGAAGCCTGTGAAAAGACTCTTAAAAGAGCTTTTCCAAACGCAACGGCAAAGATTCTTGTTCTGGTGGATACCAAGAATGCTACCGGCCACAAGAAGGGCGAGCTTGGACGCGGAGACCTTGACAAGCAGGAACTTTCAAACGTCCGGAATATCATTGCCATAGCTTCCGGAAAAGGTGGCGTGGGCAAGTCTTCTGTGGCTGTAAACCTTGCGATTGCCCTCAGCCAGATGGGTTACAAGGTGGGCCTTCTGGATGCCGATGTCTACGGCCCTTCCGTTCCAAAGATGACCGGCACGGAAGACGAGGTGCCGCCAGTAACAAAAGCGGATAGGAACGGTGTTGAAAAAGACCTCATCGTACCTATTGAAAAATACGGAGTAAAGTGGATGAGCATCGGCTACTTTGCCAAGCCGGAGCAGGCCCTCATCTGGAGAGGCCCTATGGCATGCGGAGCCCTGAAGCAGCTTTCATACGAGGTAATGTGGGGAGAATTGGACTATCTCCTGATAGATCTTCCTCCGGGAACCGGAGACATACATATAACTATGATCCAGGAGATTCCGCTTAACGGAGCCATAATTGTAACCACTCCTCAGAAGATTGCCCTGGCAGATGTGGAGAAAGGTATCAACATGTTCCGCAACAAGGATGTCCACACTCCAATCCTGGGAATTGTGGAAAACATGAGCTGGTTCACCCCAAAGGAACTTCCGGAGAATAAATATTTCATCTTCGGAAAGGACGGCGGACAGGCTATGGCAGACAAATACAACGTTCCTCTGCTCGGCCAAATTCCTATAGTTATGGGCATTATGGAAGGCGGAGACAGCGGCGTTCCGGCTGCCATAGACAACGAGATTGCAAGAGACTGCTTCCACGCACTCGCAGAGCAATTAACCTAAAAAAGTGTTGGATCCGGAAGAAGGCGGAAGGACATTCTGTGATATGGAGTAGGGCCATATTTGGCGATAGCTTCGCGATGGTCTTTTGTAGGATAGGCCTTGTTTTTCTTCCAGTTATATTGAGGATAAAGTTCAGAGAGGGAGTCCATTATATGGTCTCTCTCTGTTTTTGCGAGTATAGACGCCGCGGCAATTGAAATGTATGTGGCGTCTCCCTTTACAATTGTCTTGTGAGGAATGGTTTTCTTCTGGATTTTTGACGTGTACGGATGGAACTTGTTGCCGTCTGAAATGATATGTTGCAGAAGATACTTCCGGTTCTTTTTCTTAAGCATTTTTTCAGCCTCGGCGATGGCTTTATGCATTGCCAGAATGGAGGCGTTGAGGATGTTTATTCTGTCTATCTCGTCTACCTCTACCCTTGCAATACCGTAGGCAAGAGCATGTTCCATAATAAGGGGGCGGAGTTCCTCTCTCTGCTTTTCCGTAAGTTTCTTGGAGTCTGTAAGGTGCGGATGAGAAAACAACGGATTGTCCGGTTCGTTCAGAGGAAGAATGACCGCCGCGGCAACAACAGGCCCGGCAAGAGGTCCCCTTCCTGCCTCGTCCGTACCTGCTTCAAAGGCCCCCTCCATAAAGAACGGAGAGAGCCTTTGATTGTCTTTGTTGCCCGCGCCCTTCATTGTTAAAGCGCAGAAAGGGACGCCTTTACGGCATCTGCAATTGCCTTGCCCTCAGCCTTTCCGGCCAAACGCTTTGATGCGCACCCCATCACCTTGCCCATGTCTTTCATGGAGGTTGCTCCAACCTCAGCGATGATGTTCTTGATCTCTGCGGCAAGTTCTTCCGCGGTCATCTGCTTTGGAAGGAAAGCTTCCATAACCTTTGCCTCTGCAAGCTCGGCCTCTGCAAGTTCCGGACGGTTGTTCTGGTTGTAGAGATCCGCACTCTCCTGATGCTGCTTTACAAGCTTCTGTATGAGCTTGAGTATCTGGTCATCTGAAAGGGTGCCGTCCTCCTGGAGCTTTGCTCCGTCTGCGGTCTTGGCAAGAAGTATCTGGGACTTGATAGCCCTAAGGCTTTCCAGGCGGGTCTTGTCCTTTGCAATCATCGCCTGCTTTATGCCCTCCTGTATCTGTTTTTCCAGTGACATAGTTTTCTGTTTTACTTGTTAGCGTCTTTGTTGTATGTGCTCTTGAGGAAAAGTTCGTCCATCTGTGCATCGTCTATTACGGACGGAGCCTCTGCCATAACATCTCTTCCCATGTTGTTCTTAGGGAATGCTATATAATCGCGGATGGTCTCCTGGCCTCCGAACAGGGCGCAAAGCCTGTCGAATCCGAATGCCAGTCCTCCGTGAGGCGGAGCTCCGAACTTGAAGGCGTTCATCAGGAAACCGAAGCGGTACTCTGCCTGCTCGTGGGTAAAGCCCAGTATCTCGAACATCCTCTCCTGAACCTTGCGGTCGTGGATACGGATGGAGCCACCGCCTATCTCGTTGCCGTTCAGCACAATATCGTATGCGTTGGCCTTAACGTCCGCAAGAGCCTCCTTGTCGTTGGAGAAGAACTTGTCCAGATCCTCTGGCTTTGGAGAAGTAAACGGGTGATGCATTGCATAGAATCGCTGAGTTTCATCATCCCACTCCAGGAGAGGGAAGTCTGTAACCCACAGAGGCTTGAATACATCTCCCTTCCTGAAACCAAGGCGAGAGCCCATCTCCAGACGGAGGGTTCCAAGAGCCACCTGAGTCTTGTGCTTAAGGCCACAGAGAATCAGAATGAGGTCTCCCTTTTCTGCATCACATTTTGCTGCAATCTCAGCGATTTGCTCCGGGGTGTATAACTTGTCTATTGAAGACTTGACCTCATCTCCCATCTTGATGAATACCAAGCCCTTGGCTCCAACCTGAGGGCGCTTTACCCACTCGGTGAGCTCATCGGTCTGCTTGCGGGAATATCCTGCGCATCCCGGGACCGCAATGGCTCCAACATACTCGGCGCTGTCGAACACGGAGAAGCCGTGGCCCTGAACCGTGGCGGTGATATCGTGCATCTGCATTCCGAACCTCAAATCCGGCTTGTCGCTTCCGTAATATTCCATCGCCTCGTCGTAGGTAATCCTCTCGAACGGCTCGTTGAACTCTATTCCCTTGACATTCTTAAACAGGTGTTTTACAAGGCCCTCGAACATCTGAAGCACATCCTCCCTTTCCACAAAACTCATCTCGCAGTCTATCTGCGTAAATTCCGGCTGACGGTCTGCCCTCAAATCCTCGTCTCTGAAGCATCTTACTATCTGGCAATAGCGGTCAAAACCGGAAACCATCAGAAGCTGCTTGAATGTCTGCGGGCTCTGAGGCAGCGCGTAGAACTCTCCCGGATTCATTCTGGACGGTACCACAAAATCTCTTGCTCCCTCAGGTGTACTCTTGATAAGGAACGGAGTTTCTATCTCCATGAAGTTGTTGCTGTCCAGATATTTGCGTGTCTCTATCGCCATGCGGTGGCGCAGTGCAATAGCCCTCTGCAGCGGACCGCGCCTAAGATCCAGGTAACGGTATTTTGCACGCAAGTCTTCTCCGCCGTCGCTCTGCTCCTCTATGGTGAACGGAGGCGTGGCCGCAGCGTTCAGAATGTTTATCTTCTCGAGTTCAATTTCAATGTCTCCTGTAGGCATCTTCGGGTTCTTGCTTTGGCGTTCCCTAACCGTACCAATAGCCTGGATTACAAACTCCCTTCCCAGAGAATTCAGGGTTTCAAGAACGGAAGCGTCTGCACCGTCATCCGCCACCAGCTGGGTAATTCCGTAGCGGTCCCTCAAATCCACAAAGTTGAGGCTTCCCATCTTTCTGATTCTCTGAACCCATCCGGCAAGAGTAACCTTCTTTCCGGCATCGCTGAGCCTAAGCTCGCCGCAAGTATTTGTCCTGTACATATTTATTTCTTTAACCTGTCTAAAAACAAAAGGCAGCCAAACCATTGTTTGACCACCTCAAAAATACTCAAAAACAACAGA
>JAFZMA010000130.1 GCA_017551215.1 Bacteroidales bacterium
GGATATTACCGCAGCAGCACCGCAACTACCTACCCTAAGGCTTATGCCTACAGGCAGAATGGAGAGCAAAATCAATGGGGAACCAACCCTGCTTTTGCCATCCGCCCTGTAGAAGACGAATTAACTGTAATGGACCTGGCTGACTATACAGATCTCAGTGCAACCGCAACCGCCAACAGTTATATAGTTTCGGCGGCGGGAGATTATAAGTTCAGGGCAACGGTAAGAGGAAATGGAGTGGCAGACCTGGCCGGTATAAGCAAGAACATTTCTGTTGATGATATAATGGGTGCTGAACTTCTCTGGGCTTCATTCGGAACAGCTACAGCTCCTGCAGCCAACGAATTGATAAGGAAGGTAGGATTCGAAGACGGATATGTTTATTTCTCCACCGGATCAACAGGATTCCAAGAAGGTAACGCAGTTATTGCCATAAAGGATATCAACAGCAAAATCCTGTGGAGCTGGCATATCTGGTTCACCGATGATGATCTGGCAGGCACCGCACAGACATATCCGGGCGGAGCCGTATTTATGGACCGTAATCTTGGAGCACTGGATAACGCGGTATCTCCGTCCAACTATGGTCTCCTGTACCAATGGGGCCGCAAGGATCCGTTCCTCAATTCCAGCATGACAGCAAGCGGAGATTTCTCTAACTCCACCGCCTGTAGGCCGGCAGTAAAAGGTACAACTCACTCAATGGAAGACACGGGCAATTCTCCATTCACAATGGCCCAGGTTGTTGAAAAGCCTAACAGTTTCCTGTATCAGAATCCGGCTTACGGAGGCAAATGGGCAAGCGATATACCTTCCGGTGGAGGTCTATGGGCAGAAAACAAAACCATATTCGACCCATGTCCTGCTGGATGGAAAGTTCCAAGCGGCGGATACTGGGATACCGAATTCAGGAAAAAGATGTATAACCTTGACTATAGCGATCCTCTCGTAGTTCAGACATCAACTTCAACGGCCACATTCCCTAACACCGGTCTAAGGTCAACCCAATCAATTGGACGCTCGTCCAGCTCCGGCCCTTACGAATATCTTATCCGCTATGCTGGAGAAGTGGTCAAGCCTAACGGATATCACTATAGGCTTTGGGCTTCAGACGGGGCCCTCCTCAAAGACCAGACTTTTTATAATTTTGAAACCCAAGACTTTATAAGCCTGGCCGATATTTTTGCAGGAGAGCCTAAATATGACCTGTATTTCAGCAGCCAATATCCGAACACAATAGTTTCCGTGATTCTGGCGGCATCCGGCTGTAGCGTCCGCTGCGTGAGGGAAGAGAGTCAGGTTGTTCCGGTAACAAGCATTTCCCTGCCTTCTACGGCCACGATTACCCAATATGGCGGCACAAAACTGAATCTGACCACAATTCCTGCACAGTGCAGTTATTATGAACTGAACTGGACTTCCAGTGACAGCAAGATTGCCGCTGTAAATGAAATGGGATATGTTGCTGGCATTTATCCGGGAGAATGTACTATTACGGCAACTATCCCGGGAGTAGGTTCCGCCAGCTGTACTGTCACCGTTACCGCTTCCACTTCAACCACCATGGAAGCTGTTGATCTGGGCTTGCCATCCGGCACAAAGTGGGCCAACATGAATTATGGGGCTTCATCGCCTAGTCAGAGGGGCTCTTGGTGTAAATATTACAACAATTCTTTGCCGACCGGTTGGACTGTTCCTACCAAGGATCAGTGCCAGGAACTTATAGACAATTGTATCTGGGTTCCTGTCTCCTCAGATAAGTCTGGAACTTCAATAGTAGGATTCGTGGTCTTCAGCACTGTTAACGGCAATACTGTTTTCTTCCCGAGTACAGGCTGGTGGTTTGAGGGTTATAATAAAGATCAAGCGAAAGGATATTATTGGACTAA
>JAFZMA010000131.1 GCA_017551215.1 Bacteroidales bacterium
CTGGAGCTTCCGCTCGTGGAACTTGAACAGAGGATTCAGAAGGAGATAGAGGAGAATCCTGTGCTGGAAGATCCGGTGGAGACAGAAATGGAGGAAAATCCTCAGGAGAGAAAAAAGGTTTCTCTGAATGAGGTTAAGGACGATTCCATTCCGTCTTACCGCCTTTACATCAATAACCGGGGACGGGATGAAAGGCCTGAGTATAATACCTTCTCCGTAAAGGAAAGCTTCTACCAGTCTCTTCTTAACCAGTTGGGTTACAGACGCATGGATGAGCGCCGCCGGAACCTTGCAACGTTCATGGTTTGCAGTCTTGATTCTACCGGATATCTTTCCAGGAGCATTGCTTCTCTTGTAAACGACATCTATCTCCGCCTGGGTGTGGAAACAGATGAGAAGGAACTGGAAAGCATACTTACGGAAGATATCCAGCAACTGGATCCGGTGGGAGTGGGCGCGCGCAATACCCGGGAATGTCTGCTTCTCCAGCTGAGGGCAAAGGAAAACCGCACTCCGGCAATGGAGAACGCAATAAAGATTCTGGACGGTTACTACGAGGAGTTCACCAAGAAGCATTTTGAGAAGATAATGAACAAGCTCTCCATAAGCGAGGATGAGATTAAGGACGCTTATGACGAGATACGCAAGCTTTATCTTCATCCGGGCGGACAGGTGGACGATTCCTACACGGACCAGACCATGCAGATAGTTCCGGATTTCATTCTGGAGAATGAGGAGGGTCGCTTAACAGTCTCTCTTCCAAAGCTCAAGATACCTCAGATAAAGGTGAATAAGGACTATGAAAGGTATGTGGAAAAGAGGCAGGACAGCACCAAGGCGGAGAAGGAGGCCACGAGCTTTGTAAAAGGCAAGCTGGACAGTGCCAAATGGTTCCAGGAGGCAATCCGCCGCCGTCAGGATACCATGCAGAGAACCATGGATGCAATAGTGAATTTTCAGTACGATTATTTCCTGGATGGAGACGATACCAAGCTCAAGCCAATGGTTCTTAGGAACATCGCTGAGATAACAGGTCTGGATATTTCTACAATTTCCAGAGTGGTTAACAGCAAGTATGTCCAGACTCCTTTCGGTATCTATCCGCTAAAGCACTTTTTCTCAGAGGGAATGGTCACCGATTCGGGAGAGGAGGTTTCCACCAGGGAGATAAAGAAGATTCTGCAGCAGAGCGTGGAAAACGAGGACAAGTCCAATCCTCTTACAGACGAGGAACTTGTAGATTTGCTTACGGCCAAGGGGTACAAGATATCCAGGCGTACCATAGCCAAGTACCGCAGCCAGCTGGATATTCCTATCGCCCGAATGAGAAGGGAAATATGAAAAATCTGAAAACTATAGCCGCCGTCCTTGCCGGGATGGCTTTTTTTCAATCCTGCACAATGAAGACAAAAGTTGACCTTATTGGAATCAACGGTGTTGTCTATACCGTGGATTCCGCTTTCAGTGTGGCTGAGGCTTTTGCCGTTAAAGACGGAAAGTTTGTTTATGTGGGTTCTAACAATGAGGTTCTGGAGAAGTATTCGGCCTCGGATACCGTTGATTTCAAGGGCGGTGCCGTCTATCCGGGACTCATAGACGCCCACTGCCATCTTCTGGAGCTCGGGCAGAACCTCATGAGTGCAGACCTCAGGGGTTGCCGCAGTCTGGAGGAGGTTGTGGAAAGGGTGAAGGATTTCTACAACAGGCATCCGAACCTTAGGCTCATTACCGGCGCGGGCTGGGACCAGAACCTGTGGCCGGACAAGAGTTTCCCGGACAACACTTTGCTCAACAGTGCTTTCCCGGACATTCCGGTTTGCCTATCCAGAATAGACGGACATGCTGTTCTGGCAAACGATGCGGCAATCCGGGCCATGGGTTATGACATCAACGATAAAAGCCTAACCAAAGGCGAATACAAGGTCAAGAATGGCCGGTTTTCCGGAATCTTCATGGAGAACATGTGCGTAAGGTTCAAGACAGACCTTTCTCCTGTTAAGGCAGATAGCCTCAGCGATGTTCTTCTGGAGGCCCAGAAGGAGTGCTTCCGCTACGGCCTTACCTCTGTTTGCGATGCCGAGAATGAATATCCTACGCTTCAGGCCCTGCTGGCTCTGGCGGAGGACGGGAGGCTTAAACTCAAGGTGGATGCCTGGCCTCTGCCTACGGAGGAGAACTTTGAAAAGGTGGACAAGCCGTTCACTTTCAAGAACGTGAAGGTGGATACATACAAGTTGTACAGAGACGGGGCGTTGGGCTCCAGAGGCTCTCTTCTTAAGGAAGACTATTCGGATATGCCGGGAACAAAGGGCCTGGAATTCTACGCCTGCGAGCGGTTCAGGAAATATTGCGAATGGTGTCATGAGCACGGGTTCAGGGTTGCCACGCACTGCATAGGAGATTCTGCCGTGGCTTCCGCCCTGGATGTCTATGCGGAATTCCTCAAAGGCCCTAATGATTTAGGATGGAGGATAGAGCACGCCCAGACCGTGGCGGATGAAGACATAGACAAATTCAGGCAGTATTCCGTGATTCCTTCTGTTCAGCCAACCCATTGCACATCGGATATGTTCTGGGCAAAGGACAGGCTTGGAGACAGGATTAGGACCGGCTATCGCTACAAAGATCTTTTGAACCAGCTCGGTTGGATTCCTAGCGGAACAGACTTTCCGATAGAGAGCGTGAATCCAATCTATACGTTCTTTGCCGCGGTTTATCGCAAGAACTTGGAATTCAAGCCGGAAGAAGGCTTCCAGATGGAAAATGCACTGACAAAGGAAGAGGCTCTGCGCTCCATGACCGTATGGGCTGCACGTTCCACGGGAGAAGAGACCCTTAAAGGCAGCATAGAGCCCGGCAAGGCGGCAGACTTCATCACTACAGACATTGATTTCTACATCGCTGAGGAAAAGAAAGTGCCGGAAACTGTTGTCACCGGCACCTGGATTAATGGAGAAAAGGTTTTCTCCCGTTAAGCGTCAATCTCAGATTTTCTCTCCGTAGGCAAGGTCTCCGGCATCTCCCAGTCC
>JAFZMA010000132.1 GCA_017551215.1 Bacteroidales bacterium
CTGGTGGAAAAAACGGAACAGGTTGTACACATGGCAGTAATCTATGGCTAAACGCAGAAGAAGACGCAGAGTTCCAAGGCTGTTCGGAATTACTTTCCGGCTAGTGCTGACTGTTGCCGCCATCTGCCTGATGCTGAGTTACATATCCTCGTACATAGACCCTGCCGTATTCTCCGTCCCGCTTTTCTTCGGGCTGTATTTTATTCCTATCCTGATTATCAATTTCCTTCTGTTTCTTCTGGCAATCCTGTCGCGGAGTAAAAGCGCATGGATTGCGATTATTGCGCTGTTGCCAGCACTTTTGTTTGCAGAAAGGTTCTTCAGGTTTGGTAGCGGAAACGAGAAAGAAGGCCAGACCATAAAGATAGAAACTTACAATGTGGGAAAATTCCGCATGTCCAAAAACGGGATGGCGCCTCAACAGACAATGGATACAATATTCTCACGTATAGGAAGATGCGATGCGGATATTGTATGTCTTCAGGAAGTATTTCTAGACAGCACGCAGTTGGCTCGGGAGATTCTTCCCCAGTACCGCTGGAGAACATTCCATCTGTTTCCGCACCAGGATGGCCGCCAGAGCGGAAACATCATATTCAGCAAATATGAAATTACGCAGGGGCGGGTCCTGAAATTCAAATCCAGCCTTAACCTGTCCTTATATGCAGACATCGTGGTTGGAGAAGACACCTTGCGCGTATACAACAACCATCTGCAGTCCTACGCTATTTCCCCTACTGCTCTGGTGCAGAAGCTGAGGGCAAAAAAGGCATTCTCGGAAGAAGTGGGCAACGAGATTATCAATGTTCATAACAAGGTTCGCAACACGGTCATACTCAGGTCACGCCAGGTGAACGCCGTCCTGGACAACATCAAAAAAAGCCGTTTCCCTTCTATAGTGTGCGGAGACTTCAACGATATGCCTATGAGCTATACCTACCACAAGCTTTCATACGGCAGCAAAGACACTTTCAGGGAAAGCGGCAAAGGTTTTTCCGCAACATATTCCATGCTGTGGCCGCTGCTCCGCATTGACTACATCTTCATACCTGAGAGCTATACGGGGGTGAGTCACAAGACAATAAGAGACAATTTCTCTGACCATTATCCTGTGGTTGCAGAGTTTTCATTTAATAAAAACAATGGAGTTTCCGAGGACGGGAACCAACACTGATATGGGAGCAAAACATTCATACAAGATGGATCCCAAAATGGAGATTCAGGTAAGCAAGGCCGCTGAAGTCATAAGGGCCGGTGGCGTAATTCTTTACCCGACGGATACTATCTGGGGCCTAGGGTGCGACGCCACAAATCCGGAGGCAGTCTCCAAAGTTTTTGCCATCAAGCAGAGAGAGGAAAGCAAAAGCCTTGTCACCCTGGTCAGCGATCTGAATATGCTAGCTCTTTACGTCCGTGAGATTCCGGAGGCCGCTCTGGACCTTATAGAAGTTAATGATTCTCCAATGACTATCATTTATCCGGATGCCACACACCTGGCATCCAATGTAATAGCGGAGGACGGCAGTGTTGGCATAAGGATTCCTATGAACGAATTCTGCCGCCAGCTCTGCTTCCGGTTAAGAAAGCCGATAGTCTCAACTTCCGCAAACATTTCCGGAGAAAACCCGCCTAAGGGATTCAAGGACATTTCCCCTGCAATAAAGGATGCCGTGGACTATACGGTACATCCTTCCATGGAAGAAAAGTCTTCCACCCACAAAGCGTCTCAGATAATCAAAATCGGAATTAAGGGAGAAATCCAGATAATCAGAAAGTAGAGAAGTATATCTCGCTGACAGCTGAAACGGCTGCAGTTTCCACACGCAGTCTAGACGGACCAAGTGTTACGGGAAGGAATCCCTTCTCCCGGGCAATGGCTATTTCCCTTTGGGAAAAATCTCCCTCCGGGCCAATCATAATCACCACATTCATAGGCCTTGGGGATTCGGATAAATACTCCCGGACAGTGCGCTTTTCTCCTTCTTCGCAATGGGCGATGAGTTTCAGCGTTCCTTCTCCAAAATCGCGGAGGAGGAAATCAGACACGCTCACAGCATTCTCTACAATTGGCAGGACAGATTTAAGGCTTTGCTTGGTGGCACTTAAAACCAGCGCTTCCAGTCTTTCTTTCTTGATGGTCGTTCTTATGGAATGGTCTGATATCAAAGGAACTATGGCATCCACGCCAAGTTCCGTGGCCTTTTCTGCAAACCACTCGTAACGGTCCATGTTCTTGGTGGGGCATACGGCCATGACCAGACGGTAGCTGCGGCTTCCCACACCCTCGCTCTTTTCCATAATCCTGCATTTCACCTCAGCCTCTCCCCTCTTGGGAACGCTCAATTCTGTAACCGAGCAGTTGTAAAGCCCTCCTTTGCCGTCTATTACAAAGATGGTGTCTCCTGCCTTGTGCCTCATCACCCTGGCACAATGGTCCGCTTCCTGCCCCTTGAGCAGAACAGTGTCTTTCCGGATATCTGTAGAATAAAACAATTCCATCGCTGAGACAAAATTAACAAATGTTGGCGTATTAATTTTTGTATTTTTGTATCGCTGAATAAAAAG
>JAFZMA010000133.1 GCA_017551215.1 Bacteroidales bacterium
AGCAAGGAGAGCTGGAACCCGGACCGTTTTCCGCCGGTGGAGATTGAGGAGATAGTGCGCCAGGCCGCTGCAACGCCAGCAAAGGCCATAGTCATTACTGGCGGGGAGCCGATGAACTATCCGCTCGACAGGCTTTGCAACCTTCTGAAAGACTACGGATTGGATATCTTTTTGGAGACCAGCGGAAGCAGCCCGATGAGTGGGAAGTTCGACTGGATTTGCCTGAGCCCGAAGCGCAACAAGCCGCCGCGGGAGGAGTTTTTCCCTCTGGCAGATGAGCTGAAAGTGATTGTGGAGACGCCAGAGGATTTTGAGTGGGCGGAGGAGAATCGCCGCAAAGTGCTTGAGGCTCAGCGATGCGGGAACCCATCGCCGAGGAAGTGCATGTTCTTTCTGCAGCCGGAGTGGAGCAGGATGAAGCAGATAGCGCCTGCCATTGTGGAGTATGTGAAGGCCCACCCGGAGTGGAACATTTCCGTCCAGACCCACAAGTTCCTCCGCATCCCGTAAGAAGTTTAGAAAGAAAAACACATAAATATTAATCGACACGTTATGAGAACATTGAAGTATTTTGTCGCAGCGGTTGCACTGGTGTGCATGACGTCTGCTGCTTTTGCTCAGCCAAACGTTCCTGAGAAGACTCAGAGGAAGGGCTTTGAGTTCACTACCGTTAAGGCTAATCCTATCACCGGTATCCGCAATCAGGGTAGCAGCGGTACCTGCTGGGCTTTCTCAACTACCTCTTTCTTTGAGAGCGAGGCCATTAAGAAGGGAACTGCGGACACATCCCTGAATCTTTCTGTAATGTACACTGTTACAAAGAATTACATTGAGAAGATGCGCAAGTATATCCGCGTAGATGGCTATCTGTGCTTTGCAGAGGGTGGTTCTTTTGAGGATGTTGCACATACCTTTGAGGATTACGGCGTTGTTCTGGAGAAGGATATGCCTAACCTCCTTCCGGGCGAGAAGAGGATTAACTTCCGTGAGCTTACCTCCATCAGCACCGGTCTGGCAGAGGCTGGAAAGAAGGCTGGCGGAAAGGTATCGCCGAGATTTATGGAGACCTATAAGGGCATTCTTGAGACCTACCTTGGCAAGTGCCCTGAGAGCACTACCTACAAGGGTGTTACATACACTCCGAAAGAGTTCGTAACCAAGGGTTTGGGCCTGAATATGGATGACTATGTTTCCCTTACTTCCTTCACTCATCATCCTTTCTACTCACAGTTTGCAATTGAGGTTCCGGATAACTGGAGATGGGATTTGAGCTACAATATTCCTATCGACGAGCTTATCGCCATCATGGATAACGCTATTGAGAAGGGCTACACAATTGCTTGGGGTTCAGATGTTAGCGAGACCGGATTTACCCGCGATGGCATTGGTGTTGTTCCGGATATGGAAGATTTGGCCAAGAATGCAGTTGGTTCCGACCAGGCAAGATGGGTTGGCGGCAACAATCCTCAGGCAAGGCCTCAGATTGTTGAGCCTGTCAAGGAGCTGACAATCACCCAGGAGCTGCGTCAGGAGGGCTACGACAACAAAACCACTACAGACGACCATGGTATGCAGATCTTCGGTATCGCAAAGGACCAGAACGGCACCAAATACTATATGGTGAAGAACTCTTGGGGTCCTACCGGCAAGTACAAGGGAATATGGTATGTTTCAGAGGCTTTCGTAAGGTATAAGACTATGAATATCCTCGTGAACAAGAATGCCGTTCCTAAGGATATCCGCAAAAAGCTGGGAATCTAAAGAAATATTAACAACAATTACATACGTATGAAGAAACTTTTCATTGCTGTGGCGGCTCTGTTCCTTGCTTCTGGAGTGTTTGCCCAGCAGACCAAATTCCCGTTCTACGAGTTCACCATCGTAAAGAACAATCCGGCCACAGTGGTTAAGGACCAGGCCCGTACAGGCACATGCTGGTGCTTTGCCACAGTGTCTTTCCTTGAGAGTGAGGCTATCCGCAAGGGTACTGCAGATACATCGCTGAACCTCTCCGAGATGTACATCGTAAGGCAGGAGTATCTACGCAGGGGTGCGGACTTCTACTATCGCAGAGGAAAAGGCCGCAGAGGACCTGGCGGAATCTGCCATCAGGCCACTTTGGAGATGGACAAGAAAGGTCTTATGACTGAGGAGGCTTACAGCGGCCTTCTCAATGGCGCCAAGTCTCACAACCACACTCAGTTGCAGAAGGAGATAGATGACCTTCTGGATACTGCCGTGGTTTTGAAAAAGGGCGTTCCGTACGCTCAGATGAACGAGATTCTGGACAAGTATCTGGGCAAGGTTCCGGAGACCTTCACCTACAAGGGCAAGGAGTATAATCCTATCACTTTCAGGAATATGCTGGAGCTTAACGGCGAGGATTACATAGAGATTACCAGCTTTACCCACCATCCGTTCTACGAGAAGTTCATTATAGAGATTCCGGACAACTGGGATATGGCTTCCTCATACAACGTTCCTCTGGATGAGCTGGACGAGATCTGCACATACGCCTTGCTGCATGGGTTTACAGTTGCATGGGATGCAGATATGAGCGAGATTTACTTTGCTCAGAACAAGCATCTTGCACTGTTTACTCCGGAGGAGAATCTCCGTGGGATGAAGGCTGTGGAGAAGAAGTACGTGGAGAATCCTATAGACTCAGATATCCGTCAGGCGATGTGGGATGACTACACCACTTCCGATGACCACCTGATGCACATCACCGGTGTTGCCAAGGACCAGGACGGCGTAAAGTACTACATCGTCAAGAACTCCTGGGGCCCGGATAACGGAGACGGCTATATCTACGTGTCCGAGAGCTACTTCAAGGCAAAGACCATCCAGATCATGATCCACAAGGATGCCCTGCACAAGGACATGAAGAAGAAGCTCGGGCTGCGGTAAGAGCGTGGCGGTGCAGCGTGGCGGTGCTGCATGGCGGTGCTCTGCGTGGCGGTGCTCTGCGTTGGTCTGCGTGGGTCTACGCGGCTCTGCAACCTAACTGCCTAATACACAGCGAATTAATTAAACGAACCCCTGAGGAAATACGGGGGTTCGTTTGCTTATATATTTGAATATCAGGAGATTAAGTTGCAGGACTTTTGTGTCGGATTTATGTTGCCGTTTTAAACTTGTTGAATACGCTGGTGTGGTGCCGGGCAATTGATAGTCTGGTCTAGTATGCAGCAGTTGGATTACATTTTCTTATCTTTGCAATGCAATGGGAATCAGAAAGCACATACCGAATGCTTTGACTTGCTGCAACCTGCTTTGTGGCTGTTTGGCTGTTATTTGCTCATCCAACCCTGTTGCACCCCTTCCTTTCGTGTTGCTGGCAGCATTTTTCGATTTTTTCGACGGTCTTGCTGCAAGATCACTGAAAGCATACTCGCAGATAGGGAAAGATCTTGATTCCCTTGCTGATATGGTGAGTTTTGGCGTTGCTCCGGCCATTGTAGGATACAAATACATTCTTGGCCTTGGAGTAAAGGCATTTGGATATGATCAGCCGTTGTCGGTTTATTTCTTAAGGAATTGGTGGCCGGCGGATTATATTGCAAATCAGCCGGCTATGAAGATTCAGGCAGATGGGGCCTTCCTTCCGCTTAGTGGCGGAAATTTCACTCTCTATCTGATAGCATTGATGTTGCCGCTTTTCATTGCGGTCTTCTCGGCCTTGAGACTGGCCAAGTTCAACAACGATACCCGTCAGAGAGATAATTTCATAGGGCTTGCCACCCCGGCTTGTGCCATATTCTATATTTCACTCTTTTTGGCATTATATCCTGAACTTACCCATAGGTATTACTTGTTTACGGCTGATCAAGGTTATCCTAATCCGGCCCTTTGGGTTACTAATTGGCTCCCGGCCATCATCGTGCCGGTGCTGTGCTGGCTGCTGGTGAGCGAGATACCGATGTTCTCCATGAAGTTCCGCAACCTCTCCTGGCAGGATAACAAGGTCAGGTACATCTTCCTGTTGATTACGTTGGTGGAAATCGTGATGACGATAATGGGGGCCTTCCCGTTTGCAGGCTGCCTCTGCGCTATAATCTTGACATACATCATCCTCAACTTCCTGCTGCTTGCCTTCCGCCGCAAGTCTTCTCGGGTCCAAAAAGATTTTTGAAAGAAAAGAATGTTTTTTTTGGAGAATTGAAAAAAGGCTGTATATTTGCAGTCCCAAAACGGAAGCAATTCCGCGGAAGCTGACTCGCTAGCTCAGCTGGTAGAGCACGACACTCTTAATGTTGGGGTCCAGGGTTCGATCCCCTGGCGGGTCACTTAAAAGCCTTGCAATCAATTGGTTGCAAGGCTTTTCTTTTATTTCTAGTTCAGGGCAGTTGCCCGGCATGTCCCGGCGATTAGGGCATTTGCTGCGGTATGAGGGCTTAGAGCGCAGTTATCGCTGAGGAAAAGGCTCTTGGTCTGGTTTGAAATACTTTGGAGAGGGGCCCCATTCGTTGGATTCCTTCTTGCTGTCAGTACACATCCAGACGAGAAATATTATCATTATGGTCAGTGATATCAGATAGGCTACCGGGATGGAATACCATAAGCTGTGGTTGTATATCGTAAGTATCACTGTACCAGCTATCATCAGCGGAGAAATTACCATAGGAAGCATCAGATACCAGCCGCTGAGGCCGATATCGTGGAGCCTTCTGGCGGCTGCGGACAGGTTTGGAATGATTAGGGCGATGCTGACTAACGCATAGAGCCACATACCGGGATTCTTCAGATATAAGTCAATAGGATTAAAGTTGTTAAGGACTTCTTCAGATTCTGTAATTCCTAAGATAATTACCTGAATAATGACGCATGACACTGCAACAAAGCCGAGTATGGTGCTCAAGAGGTATTGTGCCAGCATGAACCACCAGTATTCGCTGCGGCGGGCTCTGCCGGAGAATACGGCGTATTTCTTTATAAGACATGTCTTTGTGGCCTCCCACAGAGATGGCTTCCGCCTTACCATGAACTCAGGCTGGTAGAAATTTGTAGCGTTGGTTTCCATATCGTGCTGTACCTGTGGCTTTTGCGATGCGTTTTAAACGGGTTAGCGAACCCGGATAACCTTGATGCCGTTGATGTATTTGCTGGAATTTGCATACTCGGCGATGGTCTTTTCGTCTATGACCACCTTCATTTTGCCCATGGAGGCGTGGATAAAGCCGAGCTTACCGTCTTTTCTCCAGAAGGCGATGGCAACGTGGGCTATGTCCAGACCGTTTGTGGTTGACATGTAACCGATTATGTCTCCGCTCTTTATGGACTTTTCGTTGGCCTTGATCCTTTCCTGTGGAATGTAGGTGTATGGCTGGGAGTTGAGCTCTGCTTCCACCTTAGCAATGGTCTTGTAGTCCTTGGTGGCCTGGTTCATGGTGCAGGTTTCCTGGGTGCCGTCTTCCGGCAGGCAGCATTCTTCTTCTACCTCAGCGTCTTTGAGGTGGGCATATCTCTTGTAGTTCTTGGTCATGAAGTAGATAGGGTGGTCATACTCTTCTCCGCCGCATTTGAGGGTTATATCATCCAGAATGCCGCGTTTTTCTCCCTGGCGGATCCATTCCGTGGTGTAGTGGATGCGGTCTGAGTAGCAGCGTACCATTCCGTAGCGGTAGCGGCTCTGGCGAATCATCTGGCAGAGCTTGTCAAAACTTGCGTCCTTGCCGAACAGCTTTACTGTAAGTGCCAGATTCATACAGGTTTCCACAAAGATTATGCAGTCTGTCTTGCTGAGGTAAACCCTTACGTCCTCGCTGTCTCCCTCCTCCAGGGTTCCGGCTACATATTCGTTGCCCATAAGCTTTTGTGCAGCCATTACCATGAGCTGGCCAGTGGTTTTGCTGTCTTTATAAGGAAGCAGGTCTTTCATTATTTTCTCGGCGACAGGGATGTCCTTCTTCAGTGTGATAGCGTAGAAGTCAGGGTCTGACGACAGCTTGATGGTATCGTTTTGAGCAGAGGCTGTCACGGCTGAGGATAAAGAAAATAGCAACGCAAAACAGATTGCGTAGGCAGTTCTTTTGATGTTGGTCTTATTCATATTGAGGAATTTTCAATCCAGATTATTATATTTGTAATCAGCGATGGGTTTTCCAATCGCTTGGTAAAGATAAGAATTTTCACAAAGAATCGGTTTCTAACGTTTTTATGAGCTTCAACATTTTTTGCAGAAGAGGCGGGGGAGAGGTTTTCTTCCCTCTTTTCAAGGAGCAGAGCGCTTTGATTTCCAAGGCTGCGGCATTGCTGGTGGATATCCTCAAGGAAGAGTCCTACGAGAAAAAGAAGGAACTGGCCAGGCAGATGAAAGAGGTTGAGAGAGAGGGAGATATAGTTGACGCAAAGATTTCCGGAATCCTGTATAAGGCTCACAGGGTGCCGTTCGAGAGGGAGGATGTCCAGACTCTGGGTTCCAGAATGGAGTCTTTCCTGGACATGATTCACGATTCTGCCAAGAAGCTTGTGATTTACAGGCCGAATTTTACGGACAGTTCCTGGGTGGAGATAGGTGAGGAGATTATGGAAGATGCGCGCCTTTTGAAGTCCATTACAGACGATCTTGACCAGTGGAAGAAGAAGGGAGAGGATCTTAAGTCCCTGTGCGGCAAGATAAAGGAGATAGAGAGCGAGGTTGATGATATCTACGAGAACTATATGAGCCATCTTTTTGAGGCTGAGACAAATGGCATCGAACTTACCAAGTGCAAGAATATTGTGCAGTCTCTGGAGGATACCACGGATGTTGCCAAGGAAATCGGCGACACTATAAAGCTTATGCTGGTAAAGGAGGGCTAATTATTTATCGCTGAGGAACCATTCCTGCTATGAGAAAGCTCCTTATCTGCTTGATAGGGATGCCAAAGTTGAAGCTCTGGGTGCCGCTTACCGCCGCAAAGTTCACTGCTACCAGATCTCCGTATGAGTTTACCACCGGGCTGCCGCTGGAGCCCTGAAGAATAGGTATTGTGTAGAGGAGCCTGTATTGGTCTGGCCTCTGCGATATTTTCCCGCTCGTGAGCTGTGCCTTGATGCCTTCTGTGGTGGAGGCGAGGGCTATACCCTGGTTGTAGCCAATCAGATAGAGCTGCTGGTCCAGGGTGAGATTGTCTGCGGAGTTTTCCTTGATTGTGCCGTCTGGCTGCACTCCCGTGCTGAATACAGCTGCGCCTTCCGGTGTGACTCCGTCTGCAAGGCGGATGAGGGCAAGGTCCACGTTCTCGTCGTCAGATTCCCGTATGATTGTACAAGGCTTGAAATCGGCCGGCCCGCTTACGTAGGAGTCGTTGTAGGCCACGCCAATCTTGCTGTGGCACCTTACGGCTATCTGGGATGCGTCTATCCTGCGGAGCCGGGTGATGTATGCCTGTGCCTGGTCATATTCCTTCTTGAGCTCGTAGAGCCTCTGCTTGAGGGAGGCGTTGTAGGAGTCGTCATACATATATGTCTGGTTCAGAGCCTGATAGATTTTGCCGGCCTCGTAGGATGCCTGCTCCTGACGCTCGCGTGCGTATGTGGCAAGGGCGGACAGAAGGTTTTGGACATAGTGCATCACGTCGCTTTTCCGTATGTAGTGGTTCACCACATGGCGGTTGGTGAGGATTCCGCCGTATTTGTCTATGAAGAAGCCCGTTCCAAAGGAGTAGGTGGTCTTGACCTGGTTAGGGGAGAAGGCCACGTTCTGGAGCTTTCCGTCTTCTATTCCGCTGAAATAGAACGTTTCTCCCGTAGGAAGCGTTACGCTGTAGTAATGCTCGTTGAGTATCATCACAACACCGCTGGCGTTCTGGTCGTAGATTTCTTCTGCGCTCTTTTCTCTTGAGCAGCTTGCGGTTATAGATATCATAGCGGCTGCTACAAGGGTAGCTAAAGTGATTTGTCTTGAGTATTTAAACACAGTAGATTTGTTTTTCATTCTCATTTGAATTATTGTTATTTACCGCAAAAATGTTTCCTGTTGCTTTGGGGAACATTTAACGTTGTTTCTCCTGCAAACTTATTGCCAAGCGGGTTGTTTATTTGGATAATTTTTCATTAATTTTGTATGTAACACTTTAACACTATTACCATGGATTACAAGATTATCGACATCGAAGGCGTAGGTGACGTTTATGCAAAGAAACTTACCGAGGCCGGCATCAACAAGGTGAGCGAGCTTCTGGAAAAGTGCGCAGCACCAAAGGGCCGCAAGGAACTTGCAAAGGCTACAGAAATCCCGGAGAAACTCATCCTCCGTTGGACTAATCATGCAGACCTGTTCAGAATCAAGGGTATAGGCCCTCAGTTCTCAGAGCTTCTGGAGGCTGCAGGAGTTGATACCGTTAAGGAGCTCCGCAACCGTAAGGCTGAGAATCTGCACAAGGCTCTCGAGGAAACCAATGCAAAGAAGAAACTCACCCGCGTGGTTCCTCCACTGAAGACTGTGGAAAAGATGATCGCTGAGGCTAAGGCTCTTCCTCCTAAGATGACGTACTAAGAATCAGGGAATTAAAGTGGAACGGGATGCCATTTTGCGGCATCCCGTTTTTTTTATTGTGGCTGGGAGGTTTCCGGGTCTTTGTAGATTTGCCGGAAGACCTCGTTCAGGTATTTGAGAACGGCGTTCAGGGCATCGCGGTGGTTAGGGCCTGCCATGTAACCTCCAGTTGAGATGCTCGCGTCCTCGAATTTCATGGACAGGGACCAGCTGGTGCCGTCTGTAACGTCCATAAATGGCTGGTAATAGTTAGCCTCGTCGTATAACTGCCCTTCAGTGATGATGTTATACACCTTCACGAATACTGAATCGTCCACGTTTGCAATCTTTGGCTTTTCTTCCGGCTGATCCTCCCTGTATCTCCTCAAGTTGCTTTCCTCATACTTGAGAACGCCGCCTTTTCCGTCTTTGTTCCTTGTGAGTTCCATCTGGTTTCTCCATCCGGCATAGCCGTTTCCGGCACTGTAGCTAAGGCGGAGCAGCTTTCCCTTTGGCATAGTATTGAAAACCACATTCTCGCTGAATTTTGCAGCGGAGATAATTGCCAGGGCTCTGGATTTAAGAGCTTCTGCCTCGTTGAACCTGTCCATGGCCTTTTGTGGATCGTCGAAGTACTTCTTAAGTTTCTTGATTTTCCTGGATTCCTTCTTTTCCTTTCCTATAATCTTGTCTCTGGTTTCCAGAATCTTGTCCAGTTCCTTAATCTCGTCTTCTCCCATCTCGATGACATAGGGCAGGTCACTCTTGGGGAGTTCAGACACTCTGCCAAGGTATTCGGATGTAAGCTCGTCAGTCTTGATGCAATACATGTGTACAGGTTCCAGGACGGAAATCTTCTTAATCCTGTCTATAACACCTTGATCTTGTGCAAGAATATTGCATCCTAACAGTGAGATAAATGCCATAATCAAAAGCTTTTTCATATTTGAAACGTTTATGTCCGGAATAGCCCGGAGGTGTATACAAATTTACCTAATATTTGCAATTCTTTGGGAAACTTCATCAGAAACCGCGTCCGTAAGCCATCCAGAAGTCTATCTCCATCTGGCCCCAGGCTTTGATGGCCGCATCGTAAACCTTGGCTGTGAGAGCGTTGAGCTGCTCTGGAGTGCAATCTGGCGTAAGGTCTTCCAGAGAACTGAAGGAGAGCTTTTCAATTTTTGCAATTTCCTCAGCGACTCTTTTTCTGGACTTTTGCCAGGCCACGGTGGCAAGGCGGTTAGGCCTTCTGAACTGCCAGAGGATGCAGTCTGCCTTGTACTGCTTCTGGCCGCAGAAGCTGAAGCCGTCCGGCAGGCTTGTTCCGCCCGCGAACAGAGGGATGCGAGGGCTTTCTGCCGGGTTGTCCACAGCGTACCAGCAGATACCTCCGACGGCATCTGGGAGCCAGCTTCTAAGCTGAATTACAGTGGAGTAGGAGCACCAGCAAACGGCAAGGGTGCGGCTGAATTCCACCGTTCCGGGAGCAATGGTGTTGAGGGTGTTGCGGGTGTCTGCGGTTAGCCACGGATTGGCAACCGGGCTGGTCTTGACACTCTTGGTGCCGTCCTTTGCGGTTACTTCCATCTTCCAGTTCTGGGTCATGTCAAAGCGGGTGCCCTCAAAAGTGTTGCGGAAGAGTTCCATCACCTTGCGAACATCCACTTTCTCATCTGGCTTTACGGAGAACGGAAGTTCATCCATTTCGTACGTAAAGTTCTGCGATGGAGCAAGTTGTGAGAATACGTAGAAGTCCCTTTCCCTGAAGTTCTTGCCGTCTCCGTAGTTTCCGTGATAGGCTTTATAGAACTTGAATTCTCCCTGGCCGTCCCACAGGCCGTGCTCTATGGCTACCTTTTCCACGTTGTCTGAGCAGAGGAAGTTTTTCTTGTCCTTCTTGTTTATGACTCCGATTCTCGGGATATTGCAGGAGATGGAAATATGATCGTCCGGAACTCTCTGGGCTGCCCAAACGGCTCCCTTATTGTGCTTTCCGTTTCCAAGGATCTCAAAACACCAGACCTCGTTCTTGTCTGCCACAGTCAGGCACTCTCCGCCGTCTCCATAGCCGTATTCCTCTGCCAGAGAACCCATTAGCTTTACGGCATCGCGGGCGTTGTCGCACCTCTGGAGGGCTATGCGGGCAAGTTCCTCAATCATGAACATCCCGTTTGGGTTCTTGAGGGTGTCCGGGCCGGAGAACGTGGTTTCTCCAATGGCCAGCTGCTTCTCGTTCAGGCACGGATAGCCGGTGTTCAGGTATGCGTAGGTGTGCCTTGCCTGGGGTATTTCCCCTTTGTATCTGACGCCTGTGGTATCTCCCTTGAACTTTGTCCAGCGAGTGCCGTAATAGACTTTCTGGACCTCTCCCTTGGCGTGGTCTGCTGCCGGCTCATAGCTTACCCAGGTATGGGATACGCCGTCGCAAGTATGGGACGTTATCACAGAGCCGTCCGTGGATGCCAGTCGCCCCACCATTATACTCGTACATTCCTCAGTCGTCTGCCAATCAGGCGTTGGAGCAGAGGCTCCTTGGGCAAAACCAGTTGAAATAGAGAATGCAAACAGTGCAGAAGTTGCAACAAGTAGAGACGCTATGCTATTTCTTTTCATGTGTATAAATGTATGCTTTCTTACGCGAATTTACATATTCTTGTCTTACGAACTGCTCCTGTCGTCCCAAAAACAAGGACGACGGGAGCGTTTTAGGGCATTTTTGCTCCCGTCGGCACACAGAACGGGACGACGGGAGCACTGTGCTGGCAGAAACGCTTCCTCAGTCCCTAGAAAAGGGACAGTAGGAGTGTCTCGGGAGCTATTCGTAGCGGATGGCCTCAATAGGGTCCAGGTTGGCGGCTTTCTTTGCTGGGTACCAGCCGAAGAAGATACCGGTGATGGAACAGACCGCAAAGCTGAGAACCACGCTCATCGGCTGTATGGCTATTGGCCAGCCGGCGAACATCTTTACTCCGTAGGCTGCTCCAACGCCCATCAGAACACCTATGATACCTCCCGTGATGCTTATCATCACCGCCTCTATGAGGAATTGCGTGAGGATGTCTATTCCTCTGGCTCCTACGCTCATTCTAAGGCCGATTTCCTTGGTCCTTTCCGTGACGCTGACGTACATGATGTTCATGATGCCGATACCGCCCACAATCAGGGAAATTCCGGCAACGCAGGCGAGCAGGATTGTCATGGATGTGGTAGTGGAGGTCATCATGGAGCTCAGTTCTTCCTGGCTGCGGACGTTGAAATTGTCTGCCTTGCCGTCCTGAATCTTGTGGTTGGTGCGGAGGACTTCTGTAATCTCGTCGATGGCCTGGTCAGTCTGGCTCTCATCTATCGCTGAGGCATATATCATTGAGAGGTAGTTCACAGACAGGATTCTCTTCATAACGGTGGTGTAAGGTGCCAGAACAACATCATCCTGGTCTTGGCCCATGGTGTTGTAACCCTTTGACTTGAGGACTCCTATGACTGTGAACGGCATGTTCCTGAAGCGGATGATCTGTCCTATAGGATTCTCTCCGCCGGTGAAAAGGTTGTCTGCGATGGTTTTACCTATGACGCAGACCTTGGCGCTCTGGGCTATGTCCGTATCGTCGAACATGTCTCCGTCTTCCACTTCCAGCTGCCTGATAGTCAGGTAGTCCTGGCTTACTCCGCTGATGGAGGAACTGTAGTTGTTGCCGCCGAAAATCAGCTGGCCGCTTGAGGATACGCTTGGGCTTATTGCGGCAAGATAGGTGCATTCCTGCTTGAGGGAGTTGTAGTCGCTGATCTTAAGTGTCTGCATATCAGAACCGCCCATCCTTACGCCTCCTCTTCTCTCAGCTCCCGGCATTATCATTATCATGTTGCTTCCCATCTTGGAGATCTGGCTCTGGATGCTCTGCTTGGAGCCCTGGCCTATGGCGAGCATGGTGATTACGGAAGCCACGCCAATTATGATTCCCAGCATGGTGAGGAAGGTGCGCAACTTGTTGTTGGCTATGGCCTTGAAGGCTATCTTGAATAGATTTGTCCAGTTCATGTTACTCCTCCTCGTTCTTTGGCAGAGCGGCCAGTGCCTCTTCTGCGGACAATATGTTGGTGTTCACCGTGTCGTCTTTGACCTTGCCGTCTGCAAGGAAGATGTTCCTTGAGCTGTACTGGGCGATTTCCGGGTTGTGGGTGACGAAGATTATGGTCTTGCCCTCTTTCCAGAGTTTCTGGAACAGGACCAGAATCTCAAAGGAAGTCCTGGTGTCCAGGTTACCAGTTGCCTCATCTGCGAGTATGACGGCTGGATTGTTCACGAGCGCCCTTGCAATGGCCACTCTCTGCATCTGGCCACCTGACATCTGGTTGGATTTGTGCTCGAGCCTATCGCCGAGCCCGACCATCTCAAGTGCCTGGACAGCAGCCTCTCTCCTTTGTTTGGAATTGTACTTTGTGTTGTACATCAGGGGCAGTTCCACGTTTTCTATAGCTGTGGTTTTGGCCAGCAGGTTGTAGCTCTGGAAGACGAATCCGATCTTGCGGTTGCGGAGGATTGCGCGGTCGTTCTTGCTCATCTTGCGCACGGAAACCCCGTCCAGGTAATATTCTCCGGAAGTAGGGGTATCCAGGCAGCCCAGAGTGTTCAGGAGCGTGGATTTGCCGCTTCCGGACTTACCCATGATGGTGACGAACTCTCCCTCGTAAATCTTGAAGCTCACACCCCTGAGAGCGTGGACTGTCTCGTCTCCCACGATGAAGTTCCGGCGGATGTTCTCCAGATTAATGACTTCTTTGCGATGGGCTATGGTGTCTTGTATATTACTCATTATTAATATATTGTAAAAACAACCGTGTTTTTAAATAAAGGTTATTTAGGAAATATCTGTAGTCAGGTAATTACGATGTGCTCTCTACCTTACCTTCTTCCTCCGCCGGCTCCCGGACGCTTAGGCATGAACGGGGAGTTGCCTCCCATATCTTCCGGCATCTGAGGCATGGACGCGGCGTTAGCGCTCATTTCAAGAACAACAATGTCTCCTTCCTTGATGTTGCCGCTGACCTCGGTGGCTATCTTGCTGCTCATTCCTACGGTTACCTGGCGGGCTTTGAACACCTTGCCTTCCAGAGTCCAGAGTATGCCCTGGCCTCTTCCGCTCTTTGCGTTGGCAAGTTTCCCGGATGCCGGGTCTATGGAGTATCCCTGAACGCCGTTGTACTGGCTAGGGTTGAACTTCAGGGCCTTAGGCTGAACGGTGAGCACGTCTCCGCTTTCCTTTGTATATATGGTAATGTTGGCGGTGAGTCCCGGCTTGAGTTTCAGATCCGGATTCGGAGCGTCTACTACAACCTCGTAAGTTACTACGTTATTGGTGGTTGTGGCGTTCTGCCTTACTTGGGTGACTGTTCCGTTGAAGATTTCTCCCACGTAAGCGTCTACGGTGAACTCAACTCTCTGGCCGTCTGCCACGCTGCCTATATCTGCCTCGTCTACGCTGGCAATCACCCTCATCTTGGTGAGGTTGTTGGCGATGTAGAACAGGGTAGGTGTGGAGAAGCTGGCCACAACGGTCTGGCCTTCCTCTACGCTCTTGCTGAGAACCACGCCATCGATCGGTGAGGTAATCGTGGCGTAAGAGAGGTTGGTCTGGGCTTTCTGGAGGTTCTGCTTAGCCACTGACAATGAGCTCTGTGAAGACTGGAAACTCTGGACAGCGCCTTCATATTCGTTGTCTGCGATGAGGCCCTTGTCGTGCAGGGTCTTCATCCTCTCATAGTTGGATTTCTGGTAGTTGTAATCGCTTTGGGCCTTGGCGAGGTTGCTCTGCTGGCTCTGGTATTCGCTCTGGAGGTTTGTCTTGTCTAGCTCAGCGATTACCTGTCCTTTCTTTACCACGCTGTTGTAGTCTACGTAGAGTTTCTTTACGATACCGGAAACCTGTGTACCAACTTCTACCTTTACCACCGGCTCAATTGTTCCCGTAGCGGTTACGTAGTTGGATATTTTGCCCATTTCCACCTTGATTGTCTTGAAGCCGATTCTTGTGCTTTCTTTCCTGGAGCCGAGGTATTGCCAGAGGGCTATCAGGGCAACAATCACGGCTAGGATAATCCAGATATATTTTTTCTTCATATTGATGATGTTTTTAATTATCAGTTTTATATCGCTGAGGAAAATGCTAGATATTTATTTCCGCCCCTGTGTAGAATTTGAGCACCTGGAGGTTATACAGAGCCATGTACTTTGACTGGGCAAGTGACTGTTCTGCAGAGAGATAAGTGCTCTTTTCCTGTTCCATCTCAGCGATGTTCTTCATTCCCAGCCTGAACTGCTCCACAGCCAGCTCGTAGCTCAGGCGGGCGCTCTCGTAGGCTTTCTTGGCGCTTATGTACTGCTGCTGGGAGTTGCGGGCGTTGAGGTAAACATTCTCTATTGTTGTGTAGAGGTTGTCTTCCGCCTCCTCTGCTTCCAGCTTGGATTGTTCGAGTCCATTCTTGGCTTTTTCCACTGCGCTCCTGTTCTGTCTCTGGCTGTAGATAGGGATGGACATGTTCACACCCAAAGAATTGGCCCAGTTGGTCTTGAGCTGCTTGCCAAAGTTTCCTCCGCTGCTGTTGTTGGTTCCGGAAGATGCACTCAGAGAGATTCTTGGAGCGTATCCCATCTTGGCGCCCTGGAGTTCCAGTTCGCTGTTCTGGATGCCGATATTGCCGATTTCTATCTCCGGCCTGAGTTCCATGGCGCGGTTGAAGACCTGCTCTCTGGACGGAAGGATTTCCAGAATCCTGTCTTCAGAGATTTCCGGTGTCTGAATGTCAAGGGCATCTCTCTGCATCCTCATTGCGGTCTTCAGGGACAGAAGATCGTTGTCGTACTGGCTCTTGGCGTTGGTTATCTGGTAGAGGTCAGAGGCGTGCTGGCTTTCCAGCTTGGCTACGTCGGCTTTAGACATGCTGCCGGCTTTCAGGAATTCCAAGCCTCTGTCCCATAATGCTTTGGAGGCTTCAGAAGCTTCTTCTTTCATCTTTATGGTCTCCTTGTCGTAGAGAACCTGTATGTAAAGCTGGGCTATCCTTAGCTTGAGGTCCAGAATGTTTTTCTCCATGCTGAGGTTCTGCACCTTGAGGCTGTTTTCACTCTTTTCTATGTTTCTTCTGATGCTTCCTCCGTTGTAAAGGGTCATTCCGGCAGATACTCCATAGTTGCCGCCATAACTGTTCTTGTGGGAAGAACTGTTGTTGAACCAGTGTCCGTTAACACTCTGTCCCACAGAGGCTGAAACGTCCGGATATCTGGCGGCCTTGGCCGTGAGAACGTCTATTTTTGCGTTCTCCACGTTCAGCTGATAGGCTTCCAGTTCGTGATTGTGTTCTACCGCATAGTCTGTACATTCCCTGAGGGTCCAAAGCTTGGCTGTGTTGTTCTGGGCAGATGCCCGGTTTACTCCTCCCATGAAGAGAGACGCGGTTAGAACGGAGATTAAAGCAGGTAATTTGAAAATATGTTGAATCATAACCGTTAAAATATGCACGTTTATCTTTGTAAAGTTAACAGAAAATTGTTTACGATGTGTTCCTAAAGGGGGCTGAAACTTTTTATTAGATTGTTTTTTCCTTTTTTCGTAAATTTGAAAGATTTATTGCAGAAAGACATGAAATTGGATTCCCCTCTAAAGGAAAAATACGGTAAAGACCGTCTCTCTATACTCGAAGCCCAGAGGGCTGCGCAGGAAATCGCGTTTGCCCCAATTGCGTTCCAGGCTTCCAGAATGATGCTTAAACTTGGTGTGTTCCAGGCTCTTAAAGATAATCCGGATGGCCTGACCATGGAAGAAATCGCTGAGAAAACCAAGCTTTCTCTATATGCTGCCAAGGTTCTGGTTGAGGCTTCCCTTTCCATAGGTACGGTGATTGTGAAGGATGACAGGTTCTTCCTGACCAAGACCGGCTGGTATCTACTGACAGACAAGATGACCAGGGTGAACATGGATTTTGTGAACGATGTCAACTATCTGGGTTTCTTTAATTTGGAGGAGAGCCTCAAAGAGGGCCGTCCTGCCGGGCTCAAGGCTTTGGGAGACTGGCCTACGGTGTATGAGGGTCTGAAGTATCTTGGAGAGCCTGCCAAGAGCAGCTGGTTTGCATTTGACCATTTCTATTCGGACCATTCGTTCGACGAGGCGCTGAAGATTGTCTTTTCCAAGCCGGTTAACAGGCTTCTGGATGTTGGTGGCAATACGGGGCGTTTTTCCCTTAAGTGCGTGGGATTCAATGATAAAGTGAACGTTACGGTCATGGATCTTCCTGGCCAGCTGGATATGCTCCGGGAGAACATCAAGGGTAAGAGGGGTGCGGAAAGGATATACACTTTCCAGAGGAACGTGCTCAAGGACGATGACTATCCGGAAGGGTATGACGTTGTATGGATGAGCCAGTTCCTGGATTGCTTCTCGGAGGATGAGATTTTCCGCATTGTGTCCAACGCAAAGAA
>JAFZMA010000008.1 GCA_017551215.1 Bacteroidales bacterium
GATATGAATAAGGAATGTCAGACGGTCTTCTGTTGTCTCGAAAGTAGCACGAGGAGAACCATTGGCTGCCAGATTCTCTTGAATGGAAGGAATACCTAGGATCCAACCTTTCTTGCGCTCGACTTTGTCGCTTTGCTCAGCCTTTAGTTTTGCAGTCGGAAACTAAGAGTACAGGAACTCTTAATATTTCTTAATGCTGGTGAGATAGAATGCCCACAAGAAAAGATCTACGAGGCGTGATATACCAGAAAGAGAGATTATGTAGAGAGAACCATTCCGGGTTACTAGGCTCGTACTATAATTCGTAGTAGTCTTTGCATCAGAGTCACTTCTTGGTTTCCATCTTTGAAGATTGTAAAACTAAGAAGATATGAGAAGAGAAGAATTTGAATGCATTGGAGTAGATGTCTCGAAGAAGACACTGGATGTTGCGTTGTACCGTGGCAAGGTTGACTGGAATGACGGACACATCAAAGTAGACAACAACGTTTCTGGCTACAGGGAACTGAAGAAGTGGCTGCGTCTGAAGAATGCGGAGAAGAGCCGACTACGCATTTGCATGGAAGCCACAGGACTCTACACTCACGACTTCCGCTCCTGGTTGGAGCAGGAAGGTATTACCTACTATGTAGTGGATCCGAAGCGCATGCACCACTTTGCGCCCCCTCAAAGCATCAAGGGCATCAGACAGACAAAGACGGACAAGGCAGATGCCTTCCGCATAGCCATATACTGCTCGCTGTTCCATGACAGCATGGAGCCCTCAAGGCTCCCGTCCGCAGCCTATTTCAAACTCAAGCGTCTTCTTGCCGAACGAAGGCAGTATGTGAAGCAGTCCGTGCTGTACAAACAGCAATTAAGTGACATTTCCATATATGACACCGTAAGTTCCCGCATGCGAAAGGAGAAAGAAGTGGGGAACCTGCAGGATAATATCAGGCAGACAGACAAAGAAATAAGGTCTGTCATAGATACAGCCCCTGCAATTAAGCAGAACTACGACCTGCTGACCAGCATCATCGGTGTCGGCATTGTGGTTGCCGTTACGACCATTGTGCTGACGGAGAACTTTACGACCTTCACCAATCCAAGGAAGTATGCCAGCTACATCGCAATTGCGCCTTTCCCGCATGAGTCCGGAACAAGCGTCCGGGGAGCGACGAGGGTGTCAAAGCAGGGGTTCCGGCAGGCCAAGGCAGACCTTTCCATCGGCGTGCTGAATGCAATTACCCACGATGCGGAACTAAGGGAATACTGGCAGCGCAAGAAGGCCGAAGGGAAGCACACAGGTGTCATACTCAATGCCATTAAGTTTAAAATCGTGCTGCGTATGTTCGCCGTTGTAAAGAGAGGAAAGCCATACGTCAATACGAAAGGATACAAGGGATAAAATTGGTGTCAGGGGCAGTGAACCATCTTTGCTCGTGGCTGTGAGCCTTTCTTTGCTTTAGTTCTGTCCCTGCCCTGCTCATCCCAATTACAAAGGGGGCAGAGACCTGCACTCTCTCAGAGCATGAATGAGGGCTAAAGAGAGATTTAGGCTGTCCCTTTTGTCGTCCTTTCAATGATTTACAGTACCTTTGCACCCGATTGTGCGAAAGAGGCAAAGCCGGGAGGGGACAGTGAACCATTCTTTGCTTAGACAAAGCTCTTTCCGTGATTTGGTCTGCCCCTCCTTCAGACGCTGGCATGGCAATTTAGAAATATAGGTCGCCCCGTGTGGCCGAGGTCCTTTTAAAGGATGTAGCCTTAAAACCAGTCATCTTCGGCTTGTTACCTCGCTTAAAC
>JAFZMA010000134.1 GCA_017551215.1 Bacteroidales bacterium
AATCCGTCCGAAACATTCCTCCAATGGCATCTGCAAGATAAATCGCTGACGATAAATGATTTATGCATACTCTAGTGCTTGATTTTCTGCACTAGAATATGCATAACTTTCTGATTATTCGACATTTGTCTTGCAGGCAAACTTTGAAGTACTTGTCAAGATTACTGAAGAACCGTTCGTGTCTGGGAGAAGAGCCACTGGAGGCGGGCGGAGGTGTAGCTTTGCTTGCAGGTCTGCTCGTGAGTCCAGCCTGAGACTACATCCAGTTTAGTCTTGCCTCCGAGTTTATTCAGCTCCGCGATGAAAGTCTGGACGGTTTCCACGCTCATTATGTTGTCTGCCGTTCCCATCACTGCATAGACCGGAGTCTTGGAAACTTTCTCGGCGATGCACTTTGAAGGATTACCGGCACAAGGCATGGCTGCTGCAAAAAATGTGGGATAAGCGTTTATCAGAGCCCAGGTTCCCGTTCCGCCCATAGAACCGCCCAAAACGTAAATCCTGGAAGAGTTTACATTGGAGCCCGCTGCTTCATTGTCCAGCAGAGCCTTTACTGCAACCTGTATGGCCGCCCCGTCCCAGTTGCCGGAAGATGGGCACTGCGGAACAATCATCACAGTCTTAACCCCGGCGTTTTTAAGATATTCGGAAACTGAAGTAACGCCCGGCTCAGCAATCTGCTTCTCGTTATCGTTTCCTTTGGCGGAGCCTCCGTGAAGGTAAAGCACAAGGATGTTCTGCCCCTCTTTCCCGCTATTGATTAAAGCCTTTCGGTAAGGAAGGGCGGTACCGGCAAAGGTACCGCTCTCCTTTGAGAAGGTTATCTTCTGCTGGGTATCTTCCTCAGGGGTTTCCTTTTCAGGCTGGATGGAGTTGCTGCTTTTGCTGCAGGAAGCCGCCGCAAAACAGAAGAGCACCGCTATGGTTCCGCAGAATATGTGCTTATTAATTAGACCGTTAAGCATATAGACCTGTCTGTATTGAACCGGGTTAAAGCAAATTTCCTACTCTGCGGTCTGCTGCGGCTCGTCTGCAGGACGAGGGCCTCTTGGAGCTGTACGCTGTCCATTGCCCGGTCTCTGTCCGTTTCCCGGACGCATTCCCTTGCCAGGACGGGCTCCCTGCTGCTTTGCCCTGAGCTTGTTCTGAATCTGAGCCTCTACATTGAAGAAGCGGGAGAGCTGCTTTGCGTCAAGCACCTTTGCAAACTCATCGATGTACTGGAGCTTTACAGCCTGGACTCTCTGCTGCCTTTCAGCCTTTTCCTTCTCCATCTTTACAACCTGCTCTTTTGTAGGAGGCTGTGGCTTTCCCGGTCTCTCAGGCTTTTCTGCCTTTTCGTCCTTCTTTCCCTTGCCGTCTTTTGCCTTCGGTCTCATAGGACGCTCCGGACGACCTTCTCCGTAAGCCTCTTTCATTGCGTCAGTATAAGCCCTGTAAACCTTTACAAACTCAGGTTTCTGCTCGTCTGTAATGTCCAAACGGTAAACCATCTCCTTGACCTTGGCCTGGAAGAACTTTTCCTTCATGTCTTCCTTATTGCCATTTTGTGCCGACATTGTGAAAGCCACCATCAGCATCGCGATAAGAAATAAACTCTTTTTCATGACTGTCTGTTTTTATAATTACACCTAATGATTCGTTTATTCTTCGTAACTGTCTTCTTCATTGGCTTCTGCAACATCTTCAGAATCTTCCCCTGAATATTCCTCTATCTCATAGTAGGAAAGCTGCATGGCTTCTTCATCAGATATGGATGCCAGATACTTGTCTATCGGTCCGATGTCCTGGGTTACATTGTCTGAGTTCCTTCCCAGGATAAAGAAAAGCAGAACTGCCGCGGCAGCGGCTACAGCACCGCCGATCCAAAGCGGACGTATCCGCCTGCGACCGGCAAACCCGTTTTCGGTGGCACGGCCAGAAGCCTCGCTTTCAAGGGCTTGCCTAGTAACCTTTGCCACAAGAGAGTCGAGATACTCCTCACTTTCTGAGTAAGGCATCTGCTTTGATATTTCTTCAAACTTTTCCATTGTTCTTCTATAGGTATTTCTGCAAATAGGCTTTTACTTTCTCGTATGCATAGTGGTAATTCACCTTGAGCGTTCCGACGCTTTTTCCGGTTGCCTCAGCAATCTCCTCATAGCTCAAATCGTCGTAGTATCTCATGTTGAACACTATCC
>JAFZMA010000135.1 GCA_017551215.1 Bacteroidales bacterium
AAGTAAGCAAGTATTTGTTAATCAGCTATTTACGTTGCAGGGCGTGCGGCGGTAGTTTTTGAAATGAATTGCGGACGGTTCAGCAAGGCGTGGTGGCAGTTGGCTTGTTGGCCTGTGGCCGCCCATGGCCACATGAATGGGAGGGGCCCACAAGCTTGCGCAGTGGGAGGGATGAGCGGAGCGAAGGACAAGAGATACACTGCCACCACGCATTACAGGGATACGTACAGCTCTATACCTTGCAGGGATACGTACAGTTGCGTTGGAGAAACAGCGTTATTCGTTGTCCAGGAGATCCGGACGGAGGCGCTGCGTGCGGAGGATGGCCTGGGCATCAAGCCATTGCGAGATTTTTTCGTGGTCTCCGCTTAGGAGAATCTCCGGCACCTTCCAGCCTTTGAAATCTGCCGGGCGGGTGTAAACCGGAGGAGAAAGCAGGGAATTCTGGAAGCTGTCGCTGAGAGCGGAAGTCTCGTCTGAGAGTGCTCCCGGAAGCAGCCTGACAATGGTGTCCGTTACCGCTGCCGCCGCAATCTCCCCGCCGCTCAGAACGTAGTTGCCTATGGATATTTCCTTTGTAATCAAATGCTCCCTGATTCTCTGGTCAATGCCCTTATAGTGGCCGCATAGTATGATGATGTTTTTCATCAGGCTCATCTTGTTGGCCATGGGCTGGTCGAACAGCTCTCCATCTGGAGACATATAGATTACCTCATCGTATTTTCTCTGCCTGGTCAGCTTCTTTATTATTTTGTAGACCGGCTCCACCATCATCACCATACCCGCACTTCCGCCGTAGCTGTAATCGTCTGTTTTCTTGTGCTTTCCAGACGCATATTCTCTTAAGTCGTGGATAAATATGGAGACAATTCCCTTGTCTTTTGCACGCTTGACTATGGAATAGTTCAGAGGACTTTCCAGAAGTTGCGGAACACAGCTTATTATATCTATGCGCATTGATCCTTTTTTGCGGACCTGTCTTTTGGACGTGTATGGGGTCTCTTGTTTCATTAGGATAGAGTCTGTCATTTCATTTTTTAGAATTGTAGCAATTTGCTGCAATGACAAAGATAGCGTTTTGAGAGCTACGTATAGCAAATTTTAGTATATTTGTCGTCCACCAAATATTGTGCAAAATTAATACAAGCCTAATGGAAGAGAACACCACCGCTTTGAATGCTCAGCAGGAAGCTGAAGCAAAGCAGGAATCAGTACAGACCGGTCAGGAAGTTGTTGCCGAACAGCCGCAACCGGATTTATCAGAAAAGTCTTTGAATGATATCCTTTCTTTGTTCGGGCAGATGATAGAAGAGGGAGACCAGCAAAAGCTTTACAAATACGCAGAGCCGATAAAGGCTGCGTTTTACAAGGTTTTACGCAAGGAAAAGATTGCTTCAGGCAACTTTGTAGAACCTGGAAAAGCGGAGAATCAGGATAATCCTTTCGAGGAGGTAGAGAAGGCTTTCAAGGAAATGTATGCACAGTACAAGTCTTCAAGAGCTAACTTCAATCAGGAAATGCAGGCTCACAAAGAGGAAAATCTGGCTGAAAAACAGGCAATTATAGATTCTATAAACGCTCTCCTTGAGAAGGCGGAAGACATGAACCACACAATGCCTGCTTTCCGAGAGCTTCAGGCAAGATGGAAGGCTACGGGCAATGTGCCTCAGGAGAAAGCCCGCGAAATTTGGGACCAGTATAACCGCTCAGTTGAGAAATTCTACGATTTCCTCAAGATAAACAAGGAGTTCCGCGATCTGGACTTCAAGAAGAATTATGAACTCAAGACAGAACTCTGCCACAAGGCTGAGCTTCTGGTGGAGGACAAGGATCCTATTAGAGCTTTCAACGAACTTCAGAAGCTTCATGAGGAATGGAAGGAAATAGGTCCTGTTTCCAAGGAACAGAGAGAAGAAATCTGGGAAAGGTTCAAGGTATCCACATCCAAGATTAACAAACGTCATCAGGACTTCTTCTCCAACCTCAAGGAGGAGCAGAAAGCCAATCTGAAGGCAAAGACAGAGCTCTGCGAACTCGCTGAGCAAATTGCAGAAAACCAGGCCGTTGATTCAAATCAGTGGAACTCTCTTTCCAAGAAGATGGAGAATCTCCAGCTCAAATGGAAGAGCATAGGTTTTGCATCCAAGAAGGACAATCAGAAGATCTACGAAAGATTCCGTGCCGCTTGCGACAAGTTCTACAATGCCAAGCGTGAATTCTACTCCAAGTTCAAGGATGTGATGCAGGAGAACCTCCGCAAGAAAGAGGATCTTTGCCAGCAGGCCGAGAAGATAAAGGACAGCGAGGACTGGAAGAAGGCTACAGATCAGCTGATTAACCTCCAGAATGTCTGGAAGACGATTGGTCCTGTTGCCCGCAAACAGTCAGATGCGGTTTGGAAGAGGTTCCGTGCCGCCTGCGATGAATTCTTTGCAAAGAAGGCAAAGCACTTTGGTGCAGAAGGTGAGAAATTCGAGGAGAATCTGGCTGCCAAGAAAGCTGTCATTGAAGAGATTAAGGCATACGCTCCTAAGGGAGGAGACGCAGACAAGGCCGCTTTGGACGAGTTCCTGCAAAAGTGGAATTCCATCGGATTTGTTCCGTTCAAGGAAAAGGAAGGGCTTCAGAAAGAGTATGATGATGCTCTTAATATGCATTTTGCCTCTATTAGGGACATTGATGCAGAGAAGAAGATGGGAAGAATCCGCCGTCTGATTTCAGATGCCAAGAATCCTGGAAAGAGCGATCGTGGCATACGTACTGAACGTGAGAAACTTCTGAATAAGTTCCGCAAGCTGGAGACCGATATCGCAACCCTGGAAAACAACATGGGATTCTTTGCAAAGAGCAAGAATGCAGATAAGCTAATCGAGGATATTAAATCAAAGATCGCTGCCGGCAAAGAAGAGCTTAAGTCTCTGGAGCAGAAGATCAAAATGATTGATAAAGAGTTTTAGAAATGCAGAAGAACACTGTCTTGGGGTTTGTCCTCATTGGACTGATCCTCATAGGTTTCAGTTGGTACAATTCATACAATTACAAAAAACAGGCAAGGGCTGCGTTCGTAAAGGATTCCCTGGCGAGGGTAGAGGCCCTTACAAATCCGAGGATTGCAGATTCCATAAGGATTGCGGACTCCATCCGCAATGCGGCTTTGGGCATCGCTGAGCCTGCTCCTGCAGATACAGTTGCAGCCGCTGCCGCATCATCTGCTGATTCTCTCCAGGCAGATGCGGCTTTCTTCTCAGACTCGCTTCTGGAAGCGGCCCGCACCTCTGCAGAAGAGTTATACACTCTTGAAAACGAGAAGCTTAAGATATCATTCTCTTCTAAAGGAGCCCAGATAAAAGAAGCGCTCATCAAGGAGTATTACACCTATGACAGCTCGGCTCTATACATGGTAAAGGAGAATTTCTCCGAGATGTCTCTTCTGTTTTTCACATCGCAGAGGATAAATACTGCAGATTTGAATTTCAGCCTGGCTGATCAGACTGATACTTCCCTGACCTTCCGTTTGCCGTTCTCAGGTGGAGGTACCCTGGATTTTGTTTACCGCCTTCCTAAGGACAGTTACATGCTGGATTTCGATATTGTCTCCTGCAACCTGGCGAGTCAGATGTCCAACAACGCAAGTCTGTTTGACCTGAACTGGAATTTGAGAGTATCCAGGTTCGAGAAAGGATTCGACAACGAAAAGAACTATTCCACAGTCAATTACAAGTTCCCTGATGACAAGTCTGTAGAGGACTTGGGAATGAGGAAGAACGATAGCGAGAAGAAGATTCCGACCAAGATTTCCTGGTTTGCATTCCATCAGCAGTTTTTCTCTGCGATAATGATGTGCGATGACAGTTTCACTTCCGGTAATCTGGCATATAAGTTCCTTGCTCCTGATAACAAGGAAAATGCACTGTTTGACTGCAGCGCATCCATGCAGATGGATTACGGAAGGGGAGAAGAGGTGAACATCCCGCTTCACATCTACATGGGTCCTAACCTCTACAAGACTCTGAAGAGCTACGGGAACGGATTCGAGAAGATAATCCCGATGGGAGGAAGCATCATAGGATGGATAAACAGAGTGGTGATAGTCAACACGTTCGACTTCCTCAGAAAGTTCATATCCAACTACGGAATCATCATTCTTATAATGACGATTCTGATTAAACTTGTTCTTTCTCCTCTGACATACAAATCTTATCTGTCTTCCGCCAAGATGAGGGTTCTCAAGCCGGAGATTGAGAAGATAAACAAGAAGTATCCGAGGAAGGAGGACTCACTTAAGAAACAGCAGGAAACGATGGCCCTGTACCGGAAGACAGGCGTGAACATGATGGGCGGATGCCTTCCAATGCTTCTTCAGATTCCTATCCTGTTTGCAATGTTCCGTTTCTTCCCTGTATCATTCGAGCTTAGGCAGCATCCTTTCCTCTGGGCTCAGGATTTGAGCGGATATGACTCCATACTTGATTTGGGATTCAATATTCCTATGTACGGTAACCATGTGAGTCTGTTTGCCCTTCTGATGGCAATATCCATGTATCTGTATTCCAAGATGAACCTTCAGCAGATGCCGGATACCGGAAGCATGCCGGGAATGAAGGGAATGCAGCTGTATTTCATGCCGGTATTCATGCTCGTTCTCTGTAACAACTTCTCTGCAGGACTGAGCTATTACTATATGCTTTCCAACTTTATCTCTATAGGTCAGAACTGGCTCATCCGCAAATACGCTGTTGACGAAGAGAAACTGTATCAGCAGCTTAAGAGCAAGGCGGAAAGCAATGCCGCAAAACCGCAAAAGAAATCAAAATGGCGCGAGAGGATGGAGCAGATGATGAAGGAGCAGGAGAGACTTCAGCGCGAAAGACAAAAGAAAAAATAATGAGCATTCAGGAAGAGTTATCCCAACTGAAAAAGGAGCTGGCTCCGTCGGGAGCGAGACTTGCACTGGTATCCAAGTTCCAGAGCAATGAAAAGAT
>JAFZMA010000136.1 GCA_017551215.1 Bacteroidales bacterium
GTAATGGCAGCACAACAGATTTTGGTTCTGTTTGTCCAGGTTCGAATCCTGGTATCTCAACAATTGAATTCTGGCAGATCATCTATGAAGAATTTCTGCAGTTTATCTATTAGGGCCTTTTCGGTTTTACTTCTGGCGTTGTTCTTTCTGGTAAGCTGCAACAACGGCGGCCGCAAGGAGCTTCCCTATCAGACAAATATCTTCCCGCAAGTTAAGGTTCCCGTTTCTCTGGCGTCGGACAAGCGTCTTGGCGCAGAGTATTGCGCAAGGCATTATTGGGACGAATTCCTGAGCGAGGACCGTCTGCTCAGACTCAAGCCGGACTCTTCCGCAATTCTGGGAGTCAGTCCGCAAATCTTCGAAGAGTCTTTCGGCGGATTTGTTTCCCTGATAGAAAACGTAGATGACACCATTGCCAAGAAAAGCATGCAGCGTCTTGTGGACAGGGCTGTGAAGATGGCCGAGGATGGCTACCCTCAGTTCTTCAGCCGGATAATGCAGAACGGGGAGAAGATTCTCTTTGACGCCCACTCCCCGCTGCTGGACGACGAGCTCTATCTACCAATCCTGGAGGGCATTGAAAAATGCACAGTGGTTCCTGAAAACGTAAAGGAATCATTCAAATATCAGGCAGACATCTGCAACAAGAACAGGGTTGGAACAACAGCCGCAGACTTCCGTTACACAACCCAGCAGGGCACCTCCAACATGCACTCCATCCAAACGGAATTCCTCCTGATTTTCTTCAACGACCCAGACTGTCCGAATTGCCGTCAGGCCCTGGAAATCATGAAGAAATCGGACGTGATCCTTAATCTGGTAGGCATGGGTGTCATGAAGGTTCTCGCAGTTTCTCCGGGCGGCAAGACGGAGTTATGGGCAGAGCGCAGGGCAGACTTCCCGATGGACTGGATTTACGCCTACGACCCGGACGGCAAGCTTAACCAGGGAACCATATATACGCTTCGCACATCGCCGAGCATCTACCTTTTAGACGAGGATAAAAATGTCATTATCAAAGACGCCTCGCTGCCACATTGCCTGAGGGTTCTCACTTCCATCAGCGAGCACTACGTTGCCATTTAAAGTGGCTTTGGTCACAAAATATTCGTAAATTCGCATAGTATTGATTTCATCACGGGTTATGAAAAGGATTCTTTTATTCTCAGCGATTTTATATTGCATTACCGCATTTGCAACAACCGCAAGCGGGCAGAATGTTAATACCGCAAAGGCAAGCAAGCAGGGGGTTGATGTTACGGGAGAAAACTGCTTTGCGATTATAGCAGGAAAAAACACTACTGTGGACGGCAGCGTGCTGTTTGCCCACAACGAGGACGATTCCGGAGAGCAGATGCTCAACGTCTACATTGCAAAGGCCGGAACTCAGCCGGCAATGACAGACGGCGGGCTCAAGATTCCCGCTTCCATTGTGAACGCTAAAAGGAAGAATGTCAAGTTCTTCTGGCTTGAGTTCCCTGGAATGAGCGTGGCGGATGCAACCATGAACCAATATGGTGTATGCATAGCTTCAGACGGATGCAACTCCAGGGAAGACCAGGAAGATTTGACAGACGGAGGCATTCTTTACGATTTGAGAATGGACGTTGCAAAATACGCCACCAGCGCCAGGGATGCCGTAAAGATTATCGGTGAAGCTGTAGAGCAATACGGATATGCCGGAAGCGGAAGGACTTATTCCGTGGCAGACCCTAACGAGGGCTGGATTGTGGCTGTGGTAAAGGGCCGCCACTGGGTTGCTCAGAGAGTTCCAGACGACAAGGTCATGGCAATTCCTAACTACTACACTATAACCCGCGTAGACCTGGACGACACGGAAAACTTCATGGGAAGCCCGGACATTGTAGACTATGCAATCAAACGCGGATGGTTCGACCCGCACTCCCGTCAGGAATTCAACTTCAGGCTCGCCTACTCGGATCCCAAGAAACTGGATGCCAAAGGGAACACACTCCGCCACAAGGCTGTGATTGAATATATTACGCAGGGCAACTACAGCTATGACCCGTTCTCCGTTGAGCCAATGTTTACCCCGGCAAAGAAGATTTCCGTTCAGGACATGATAAACATGCTGAGCATTCATTCTCCGCTGGAAAAGGAAAAGGTGATTGAAGGAGCTCCGGAGCAACCGGCCAGAGGACATCTGGATCCACGGCACAGGGGACTTGTTTGCACAGATGTAACAATTGTCTCCACAATCTTCCAGTTAAGAAGCTGGATGCCAAGGGAAACCGGCTGCATCCTGTGGATGTGTCCTGGAAGGCCTTGCGCAGAACTTTATGTTCCGTGGTATCTGGGAATGACAAAGGTTCCGGAAGGATGGAGCCGCTTTGACGACTGGCAGGAGGCCGAGCAGCACCACTTCTCAGACAAGACAGACATGCAGAAAAACTATCCGGAGCACCCTTACTGGTTCTTTACTCAGCGATGGAACGAGCTGAACCAGAACTACATATATCTTGAAGACAAACTGGCCACGCGCAACCGCAGCCTCCAGGAAAGACTCTACTCCAAAGTCCGCGATATGGACAGCACCCTTCCAAAGAAACTCAAGAAAAAGAACCGCAAAAAGACAGAGGAGGCCCTGAACCAGTTTACGGAAGAACTCTACAAAGAGATTATATTTACACGTAAGTAACGTTCTGGCATTATCTATCAACATTCGTTTTAAACGTGTAGCAAACAGGTGAAAACCATAACATTATACCCGTCCGCCAAGATTAACATAGGGCTGTATGTCTTTGAGAAAAGGGCTGACGGCTTCCATGAGATAGAGAGCGTTTTCTTTCCTGTGGGGCCGGAAAACAGCAACCTAACTCCGGACAAGCTGACGGTATCCATCGCTGAGACAGAAGATGAGAAAAAGCTTTTCCTCAGCGATGGCGGGGAGGGCAAGGTGACTATGGTTGAAACGGGGCTGGAGTACCCGGGCAAGCCGGAAGACAATATATGCGTAAAGGCATACAATCTGCTGGACGCGGACTACAGTCTTCCGCCGGCCGTGATATCTCTGGAAAAGCACCTGCCTACAGGCGCGGGACTCGGCGGCGGTAGCAGCGACGGCGTTTGTACACTCAAGGCTCTCAGCAACTTATGCGGATTAAATCTCACGGAAGGCCAGCTTCTGGATTATGCCGCAAAGCTTGGCAGCGACTGCCCGTTCTTTGTCCGCAACGCTCCGATGCTTGTCACCGGCCGCGGAGAAATCCTCACCCCGCTTGAGGAGCCGGCATCAACCGCACTGGAGAACCTCATGGAAAACTACCGCGTAGAAATTGTCTTCTCTCCGGACTGCTTTGTGTCCACAAAGAAAGCATACGCCATTGTTCCTAAGCGGAAGCGTAATAATTCTGGTTCTTCCTGCCAATCTTCTGCAAAAACGGCATCAACTTCAGAAGAACACTGCCCGTATATCTCGCTGACAGAACTCATTACAGAACCCGTTGAGAACTGGCAAGGAAGA
>JAFZMA010000009.1 GCA_017551215.1 Bacteroidales bacterium
AAGTGCTCGTGCCAATCCCAATGCTGGATGTCCTCACTTCCGTAACCTACGTTTTTCTTCTCTTCTTTACTCATCGATGAATATAAATATTATGCTATTCCATTTTTGCCAATGCCGCATTGAGGTTCTTCAGTGCGGCGGCAGGATCGTTGTAAATAAGCGGGCCAGTGCAGCATCCGCCCTCGCAAGCCATCACCTCCAGGAACGGGGCCGGAGCTTTGGCTGTCTTTGCAATGCCCCTGAGCAGGGCGATGTTCTTCTTGTCCAGATTGGCGATTGGAGCGGCCTTGAGCTGCTCGTCTCTTAGGATGAACTTAACTGCTCCGATTACGCCTCCGCTCTTTGCGAATCCGTGAGCCGCCTTGTAGCTGGAAACTTCCGGCGTGAAAGACGGTATGGTTTCAAAGTCTATGTGCAGGCCTGCGAACACGCTGCCTATCTCCTCGAATGTGAGAGCGATATCCGTATCCGGATTGTCCCTTACCTCCTTCTTCTTGGCAAGGCACGGGCCAATGAACACAACCTTTGCGTTAGGGTGTTTCTTCTTGGCAATCTTGGCTGTATAGAACATCGGCGAGCCTGTGCTTGAAACGTATGGGGCCATTTCAGGTATGTGCTTTCTTACCAGCTCTATCCAGGACGGGCAGCAGCTGGTTGTCATGAAAGGCTGTCCCTCAGCGATTTTTTCCTGAAGTTCGGCGGCCTCGTTTGAGGTGGTTTCCATTGCACCCTGGGCAACTTCTATCACATCCTTGAATCCCAGAGACTTGATGGCTCCATAGACCTTTTCTGTAGGAACTCCCTGGAACTGGGAGAGTATTGCGGGAGCCACTATGGCTACCATTTCCTGTCCGTTTTTCAGCCCCTGAAGCACATCGAATATCTGGCTTACCTCGAATATTGCCCCGAACGGGCATGCGTTAATGCACTTGCCACAGTATATGCATTTGCTCTCGTCTACGTGCTCTATGCCGTTCTCGTCTTTGGATATTGCCTTGAGAGGGCAAGCCTCTTCGCAAGGTACTGGTATGTAAACAATTGCATGATATGGGCAGCTTTGCTGGCACTTGCCGCAGCTGATGCACAGGTCGTGGTCTATTTCCGCCTGGCCGTGCTTGTTGAAGAAGATGGCTCCCTTTGGGCAGTTCATGTAGCAGGTTCTGGCCACACATCCACGGCAAAGGTTTGTAACCTCGTAGTTGGTCTTTACACAGGAGGAACAAGCCTCGTCTATGACGCACATCAGGTTGCTTTTACGGTGAGGATCCTTTCTGTTGAGAGCTTCTTTGGCGTACCAGGAGAGTGGAGTGAGTTCGTCGTCCTCGTCATACATGTCGAATCCCATCAAAGGAAAACTCTTGTATCTCCACACGGCTCTTTCCTTATGGATGCAGCATCTTCCAAGAACCTTCTGTCCTTTCTTCGGGCTGAGGTTAATGGGAAGGCGGTCTATCTCCTCCACCAGCCTATCTGCTTTCCACAACTCTACAAGCTTTGCCAGAAGAGCCTGGCGCACTATCATCACATTGTTTGCAAATGCCATATTGTAAGGATGTTATTTGGTCATTACGGCATTCCATACTGCAGTACGGAGAGTGCCCTTTGTATCGTCCTGGTCATACTCCCAGTACATGAGTCCCAGCATGCCTTTCTGACGTATCCATTCTCCCTTTTTGGCTATGCTCTTAGGATTATCGTAACCCATATAGAATACTCCCTGCATGGTTTCTACGTATGGACAATTGGCGGTAGCGTCCCACTTGTTACGCCTGTATTTCTTTGCATCCATATTCAGGATGCCCTTGTATGTGACAGCTGTAGGAGAAGTGCTGAACGAATGCCTTCCGTAGAAAGGAATTCCGAGAACAAGCTTATTAGGTTTTACTCCGGCGTTCAGGTAAGCGTTAACAGCACGGTTGCAGTCTCTGTAGGCCCTTGTGTCTGCCAATGCCGAATGATGGTGAGGGGCTTCGTCAAGGTCGTATGTCATTATGTTGACATAATCCACATATTGGTCCATTCCGGCAATGTCTATGTAACGGTGGCCTCCGGTAACGTTTTGTTTGTCAAAACAGTATCCGGCGTAAGAAATCTCGTATTTGTCTCCGAATGTTTCGCGTAGCTTCTTTACCAGCTTTACATAGTTCTCTGTATCGCAGCTTACATCGCACTCAGCACCGCTCCAGCTCAGACCAGGGAACTCCCAGTCAAGGTCTATTCCGTCTATTCCCCATTCTTCCATAAAGGCAACGCAGTCATTTGCGAACTTCTGCATATTTTCATCGCTCTTGCATAGTTTGGAGAAACTACCTCCCTGCTTGTTGTTGGAATTGGCCACACCATGAGTGAAACTCAGGCAGATTTTCAACTGAGGGTATGTCTTCTTAAGATTCACAATGTTCTGGAATCTTGTCTTGCTGCCCTGAAGGTCGAACTTCTGGTAAACGCCGTCTACCATATAAAGTTCTGCAAACGCGTAATTTATATGGGTTAGGACGCTTGGGTCCGGAATGAGGCTACCGTAATATGTAACGTATGCGGTAACATGCCTTCCGTCATCTATGCGGGCATTAGGGGCAACCAGAGGCTCGCTGATTGGAGGGTCAACTTCTTCAACCGGTGTCGGCTTGGTCGGATTTTTAGGTGAATCTTCTCCGTCAAGTCCATTTCCGCCGCCTCCGCAGGAGGTCAGCATCATTGCGGCAATTGCCCAAACGGGCAGAATTCTGAACATTTTCATATCGCAAAATAATTTTTTGTCAGACCAAATTTTCCTTCAAACTCCAAATTTAACAAATTCCGTGCAAAGCACGGAAAGATTTTACCGGAAAACAAAGTACACGGCTCCTATCAGCAGGAAAAATGCAATCAGATGGTTATAGTTGAAGCTCTGAGTCTTGAAGAAAATCAGGGTAAACACTACGAATACCAGAATGGAAACGACCTCCTGGATTACCTTAAGCTGCACCAGAGAGAACGGCCCGCCAAGCTCCTTAAATCCAATTCTGTTTGCCGGTATCATAAAACAGTACTCTACAAAGGCTATTCCCCAACTAATCAGTATAATACCAGCCAGTCCCCACTTTGGGAGAAGGGTGTTTGTCTTGAATTTGAGCTGGCCGTACCAGGCCAGAGCCATGAAACTGTTGGAAACAACCAGCAGCAATATTGTAAGCAGCGCTTTGCCCATATTTTATCCTTAGATTAAAACCGGGCGCAAATATAAGTAGTTTGAGCAGACGTTTTTCTCAGCGATAGACTTTTTATTATCCCTGGCCCTGGCTTTTCGGGGTCTGACCCTTTATTGCAGGGGATATGTTAAAACAGCGGCTATAGGTGAAAGTTTTCCTGTCGGAAATAATGATTTTTCCCTCGGCGATTTTTAATGTGAGAAGTTCTCTCTCGTATTCCTTTGTTCCACCGTTTCTAAGCAGCTCGGGAAGGTGGGGCCTGTTATCTTCCAGGAGGGCGTTCCTGACCACGTCCGGTATCTCCAGAATGAACCTGACTCTTCCGTTCTGGTCGCAGACCTGTATGCCTATATCGGTGAGAACGAACAGGTTGCCTTTTGAGTCAAAATCCATTGGACCTTTAGAAACAGGGGCGTTGCCGTATGAATGCAGCCAGTAGAATCTCTGTTCACTGAAAAATGGAGAACGTGAGGTATTGCTGTCTGAATTATTGGAGATAGCCTGCCAGAGGCAATTGGTTTCTTTCTCTGTAAAATCGAGGCTCTTTTCAAGAACCATGAAGCTATTATCCGGATAATATGCGGCATATACGATTTGGGATTCAGGATAGATTCTGCCTTCAGCGTGAGTTTCCACGCCAAAGCAGGATGGTTCTGTCTTGTCTATTTCTTTTTCCTTTACCCAATTGTCCTTGCCGCTATTTGTGCGGCGGTTGTAAGGTTCACCGCAAACATTATTGTAGAGATACTTGTCAAGGAAATCGTTCTTTGATATTCCAGCCTTGACAGGCTCCGGGTAATCTCTCCAGAGCCAGATCATTACATCCTCGAAGATTTCTGCGGAACGCTTTACGGAATGATAGCCGTCGCTCCAGTCGTACTTGGCGTCATAGCCAGCAAAGTCCAGGGCGGTGGAAAGCATCTGGTTGGCTTCGTACCAGTGGCCGAAGGTGGCGTTCCAGACATCGTTGCTTCCGTCCTGAAGGAAAATCCTGAGAGGTTTCGGCTCACATTTTCTGACAAACATCTGGAGGTCATTGCCGCCTCTCATGGAAACGAAAGTCCCCACTCCGCTGAACACCCTGCGGAAAAGGTCAGGCCTCTGCCATGCAGCGTTGAAAGCCGCGATTCCTCCGCTAGAAAGTCCGAAGATAGACCTGTCGTTCGGATCTTTGGAAATGCTCACTCCTGCCTCTTTCTCAACGAAAGGAATTATTTCTGTATCAAGGAATTCGGCAAACCTTCCGTCTGTAAAGTCAAACTCGTTGGAACGGTTGTAACGTATGACATTTCCGTCTTTTCCCTTGATGACTCCCGGCTGGACAAAGATGCCGATGGTAACGGGCATTTTTCCCTCAGCGATAAGCTTGTCAAAGACCTTTGGAGCATTGCAGAGAATGCCGTCAAGCCCGATATACAGGCAAGCCGGTTTCTTTCCGTCATATTGCTGAGGGATATAGACCTTCAGGTTTCTTTCCGTTCCGGGATAAAGGTCACCGTCCGTCTTGTAATCTAGAGATATGATCTTTCCCTGTCCCCAGGACTGACAGATCAGCATCGCTGAGATAAAAGCCAATAATGATTTTTTAAGATTCATGGCAGTGATTATTTCTGTTCAAAGGTAAGAAAAAAGGTTGCCCGTTCGGACAACCTTTTAAAGTTGGTTTTAATACCGTCTTTACTTTTCAAACCTCTGGTTGAGAAGCTCCATCATCTTGATTACGGAGTAGGAGATTCTGGTACCAGGGCCGAAGATAGCGGCTGCACCGGCCTTGTAGAGAGCGTCATAGTCCTGGGCAGGGATAACTCCGCCGGCAACAACTATGATGTCCTCTCTTCCGAGTTTCTTCAGTTCGTTGATGATCTGAGGAACCAGGGTCTTGTGGCCTGCTGCCAGAGAGGA
>JAFZMA010000137.1 GCA_017551215.1 Bacteroidales bacterium
GTAACCATCTACACGCCCCTTGCCCTGGCCGTATTCATCATCTACGGACAGGTTCACTGGGGAATAGCCCTCATATACGCTGTTGGAAATGTAATTGGCGGAATAATAGGTTCATACGCATCTATCAAGGGCGGAGAAAAGTTCATCAAGATATTTGTGACGATAATCATCATCACCATGTGCACCATCCTGATCATCCGCCATGTCGGTGGCGGCTAACACCTTGATGCTCAGCGATGTAAGAAGATGGTCCTGCAGCAAAAACACCGCAGGACCATCTATTTAAGAGCCTTATTATCAGCAACTTAGGCGCCACCATTATAGCACGCTCAAGCGTGCCAAGGCCTTTGCAACGCCGTCTTCATCCACGGTTTCGGTCACATAGTCAGATACAGCCCTCACTGCATCATCCGCATTTCCCATGCAGACGCTCAGGGCGGTGTGCTCCAGCATCGGTATGTCGTTTCCTCCATCGCCGAAGGAAAGGGTTTCAGACAGGTCTATCCCAAAGATTTCCAGCATCCTGTCTATGCCGTAAGCCTTGGTAATCCCCTTCTCGTTCACATCGGCGAACACAGGATTCCACACGCTTGCTGTACAGCCGGTCAGCCATCCTTCCATCACATCATCCAGCTCCCTGCCTTTCAGATACACGCACATCTGGAAGACATCCATCTCCACTATATTGTCTATGTTGCTGACTATCGGAGGAGCAACTCCAACTATTCGCGCTACCTCTTCCGCTTTATCTGACTGGCAGTTCAGATAGTAGTTGTCTGACGTCATGAATGAAACCGCAAACGGCGGAAGAATCTCCCCTCCGGGACCAGCCGGCTTACCGCTCAAAGCAAGCCTTTCCCGCAAAGAGTACAGTTCCTTCTTTGGGAGAAGCCTTCCGTGAATCATCTTCTTAGAGGAATCATAGATGGCCGCCCCGTTGTTGGCAATGTAGCCGTCGAACTCTATGCCATCCAGCACACTGGTCATCCCCAGCATGCGCCCTGTAGAAATGAAAACCTTGATGCCCTTACGTTTAAGAGCATCAAGGACTTCCAGATTGCTATCCGTTACCCTGTGCGTCTTGAAAGAAACCAGGGTTCCGTCTATGTCAAAGAATATCGCCTTTATGTCCATAAACGGCTACGCCTTGCCGTCAGAACCAAGGACGTTCACGATCTTGTGCTCGTAAAGCTTCTGCATCTCGTCTCTTGCAGGACCAAGATACTTTCTCGGATCAAACTCGCCCGGCTTTTCGTTGAATACCTTGCGGACCATTGCGGTCATTGCAAGACGGGAGTCGGAGTCTATGTTGATCTTGCAGACAGCACTCTTGGCAGCCTTGCGGAGCTGCTCCTCAGGAATGCCGACTGCATCTGGAAGCTTACCGCCGTTCTCGTTGATAATCTTCACGTATTCCTGTGGAACTGAAGATGATCCGTGGAGCACGATTGGGAATCCAGGAAGCTTCTTCTCAATCTCTGCCAGAACGTCAAATGCCAATGGAGGCGGAATGAGGATTCCGGTCTTAGGATCTCTTGTGCACTGCTCAGGCTTGAACTTGTAGGCACCGTGAGAAGTACCGATGGAAATTGCCAGAGAGTCGCATCCGGTCTTGCTTGTAAAATCTATAACTTCCTCAGGGCGTGTATAGTGAGATTCCTCAGCAGCAACCTCGTCCTCTACTCCTGCCAGCACGCCAAGCTCAGCCTCAACGGTAACGTCAAACTGATGTGCATATTCCACAACCTTCTTTGTCAGAGCCACATTCTCATCGTAAGGAAGAGCGCTTCCGTCAATCATCACTGAAGAGAAGCCCATATCTACGCAGCTCTTGCAAGTCTCGAAAGTATCTCCGTGGTCCAGATGGAGCACAATCTGCGGATTTTCCCAACCGAGTTCCTTCGCATACTCTACCGCGCCCTGAGCCATATATCTGAGGAGGGTCTGGTTAGCGTAGGAACGCGCACCCTTGGAAACCTGAAGAATAACCGGAGACCTCTTTGTAGCTGCAGCCTTGATAATGGCCTGGAGCTGCTCCATATTGTTGAAGTTGAAAGCAGGAATGGCATATCCGCCTGCCACCGCCTTGGCAAACATCTCTCTTGTGTTTACAAGGCCTAACTCTTTGTAAGATACCATAATCTATTGAATATTAAAAATTTACCTCATTCCAATCCCGACAGATGCCGGAAATCCGTTGCAAAAATATGAAATAATTCCCAAAAGTATCCAATCAGGGAGACAGCACCATCGCCCTTCTAAAAAAAACACTACCTTTGTGATAATAAGTTTTAGTTATTATGGATAACAAGGTAATGGTTTTCTCCGCCCCGAGCGGTGCCGGAAAGACAACAATTGTCACTCATCTTCTCAATACTTTCAAAAAGCTGGAATTCTCCGTATCCGCCACATCGCGCGCCCCAAGAGGTCAGGAAGTAGACGGCAAAGACTACTACTTCCTTACAACCAAGGAGTTCAAGAAAAGGGTGAAGAACAAGGAGTTTGTGGAATATGAGGAGGTTTATCCGGGCTCATTCTACGGAACCCTCAAGAGTGAGGTAGAGAGAATCTGGGCCAAGGGCAATGTCATCATGTTCGACGTGGATGTCAAGGGCGGTGTGAACATAAAGAAAATCTTCGGGGAAAAATCATTTACCGTGTTCATCCAGCCGCCTTCCCTGGAGGTTATGGAACAGAGGCTAAGAGCCAGAGGCACAGACTCCGAGGAAGCCATCAAGACCAGAATTGCCAAGGCCGCGGAAGAAATGACATACGCCTCCAAATTCGATACGGTTCTGGTAAATGACATTTTGGAAGAATCCTTTGCCAAGGCAGAAAGGCTCGTAACCCTCTTCACCGGCCTCAAGCCCCAAGCAGCAAAGAAGCCAGTTGCAAAGAAAGCTCCTGCAAAAAAGCCTGTTGCTAAGAAGCCTGCTGCTAAGAAGCCTGTTGCAAAGAAAACTCCTGCAAAAAAGCCCGTTGCAAAGAAAGCACCTGCAAAGAAGCCTGCAGTTAAGAAGGCTAAGAAATAAATTGTAAGGAAGTTTTCCTTGTGGATGGAATCATCTGAAGTTTATAGGGTACTTTCTCCGGAAGAGTTTGAGGATATCTCTTCCCGTATCTTGTTTGAAGACAACCACTTCCTGATTTTCAACAAGAGGAGCGGGGAGATTGTCCAGGGAGACAAGACTCAAGACGAGCCGCTCAGCGAAACCCTCAAGGCCTTTATCGCCCAGAGAGACGGAAAAGCCGGTCAGGTCTTCATGGGAGTTGCCCACAGGCTGGACCGCCCTGTAAGCGGAGCCGTGCTATTTGCAAAGACTGGCAAGGGGTTGGAAAGAATCAATGAGATGCTCCGCGATGGGGATATCCACAAGACCTACTGGGCTCTGGTACAGACTCCTCTGGATGGAGTGCCGGACGGCGTGGCTATTGATGATGGCTGGGTGGAACTCCGCGATTATCTATATCGCGATGAAAAGAAAAACAAGTCTTATCCTTTCACGGGCAAGGGAACTCCTCCTGCAGGATACAAGGAGGCCCGCCTGCTTTACCGGATTATCAAGGAGCTTGACCATTATACTCTTCTGGAAGTTATGCTTCTGACGGGAAGGCATCATCAGATACGCTGCCAACTGTCTTCCATCGGTTGCCCGATTAAGGGAGACCTCAAATACGGAGCCAACCGTTCCAACAGAGACGGATCCATCTGCCTGCACGCCAGAAGGATAGAGTTTATCCATCCTATCGGAAGAAAAGACGCCAAAGGGCTTGCCACCGGCAACGACCGGCTGATTAGCGTGGAAGCTCCGCTCTCCGGAGAGCTAGGCCGGATCTTAGGACTATGAGGCTCTGCAAGATAAGTCGCTGATTATGAACGATATACTGATATTAACCTATTCGTTTTTGCATAGGTTCATTTGCGCAAAATACTGATTTACAAATAGATACGTTGCAGGAGGATTTTCGTATGAAACGGGCGGTAATCATGGGAGCAACTTCCGGAATGGGATGGGAGGTTGCAAAGATTTTGGCTTCCAAGGGCTGGACCCTGGGCATTGCGGCAAGGCGTGAGGAAAAGCTCATGGAACTCAAAATGCTGTGTCTCGGGCTGAATTCTACAGATGAAAAAGGTGCCTTGATTTCTCGGCAAAGGATAGAATACCAGGTTATAGATATAGAGCAGGAGAACGCGCCTGAACTTCTTAAGACTCTCATAGGCAAGATAGGCGGAATGGATTTGTACTTCCATGGCTCCGGAGTTGGCTGGCAGAATCCTGAACTTGAGCCTCAGACGGAACTCAAGACCTGCGCCGTAAATACCGTTGGCTTTACCCGCATGGTTACAGCCGCATGGCAGTATTTCAAAGATATCCAGGAGAAGTCCGGGGACGAGGAGGAGCGGATAGATGATAATCCTCATGGCAAAAATGTCATGGATATATCCTCTGCCGGACACATCGCGGTCATTAGTTCCATTGCAGGAACAAAAGGCATGGGGACGGCTCCGTCATATTCCGCCACCAAGAGTTTTGACAACACCTATATTCAGGCCCTTGTCCAACTTACCCATAAGACAAGACTGGAAGATGGCAGACGGCTGAAAATCAGGTTCACCGATATCCGTCCGGGCTTTGTGGATACTCCTCTTCTGGATACCACCAAACACCACTATCCGATGCTTATGGATCCGGTGAAGGTCTCAAGGAAAATTGTCCGGGCGATAGAAAGGAAAAAGAGAGTTGCGGTGATTGACTGGCGCTACAAAATCCTCGTGTTTTTATGGCGCCTGATTCCCAACTGCATCTGGGAACGCATAAAATTATAAGTGTCTTGGATAGTCCATCTTAGCCATTATCTCTCCGTTTTGCCTTCAACGTCTCCCAATGAACTTTAGGGAGCCTCAATTGCAGCACGGATTTGGGTGGAGGAGATGTTGTTAAGCGGAGCGTCTTCCAGATACAGGGCCTTGTATTTGCGGCACATGGTCTTTACCCTGTAACCTTTTCTTGGATAGACTATTACCTTGAATTCTTTAAGGATATCCTCTCCAAGATACCACTTGGGCATAATCTTTAAGGAGTCTGCTCCAACCACAATCACAAATTCAGTATCCGGATTCCTCTTCTGGAGTTCCTTCATGGTGTTGAATGTGTAGAGCGGTTCCTTGAGATGGAATTCTATGTCGTTTACAGTAACCTTGCTACACTTCGGTTTTATTCCGGAGGCCAGAATCTTTTCCTTAAGGCTTCTGTTGAATTTGCCGATTGCCTTCTTCAGGTCTTTCAGCCTCTGCTGGGGATCCTGGAGCATCTGCTTATCCTTGAAAGGATTGTGCGGGCTTAGAACCATCTCAAAGCGGTCTATGTCGCAATTCAGTATGACATATTCCGCTATGCCCAGATGTCCGTAGTGGAGAGGGTTGAAGGAGCCGAAATACAAGGCAACTCTTTTCATCGCTGAGGCTAATCCTTAGTATGGGTTATTTAACATAGAAGGATTCGGTTCCTACGCCATAGCAGTGCAGAGAGCCATACTTGCCTCCCTGGTAATCTTCTGCCCAGGATACTTTGGTTGCCATCTTGCCATGCTTGGTATTCCCTACCGAGTAGCCGTAAATCACGCGGCGAATCGGGATTCCGGCAGGATTCTTCTGGACTTCCCAGGAATTGCTTGTAACAACAACTTTCACAACATCCTTATGGGACTTTGTCTTTTCAGCTGCAAGAGCCTTGGCATTCATGGAGGCGTTCATGCTTCCGGCCTTAGGCATAGGCTTGAATTCCAGATTATCCAGGGAATTGCCGTTTATTGCTTCCTTCAATGCATTGGCATAGTAATGGGCCTTATGGTAGTAAATGTCAAACTGGTCTTGCATGACACCCTGCTGGGTTTGGCGGCACCATTCGAGAGGATAACCCTCAAACAAATTAGAGATGTTGGTCGCCATATTCAAGTCCAGTTTTGCCACCTCCAGTTCATTTTCCTCTGCAAATACAGGCTCAAGCTTAACGTCGCAGAAAAAGCCTTTTCCGTTCTTTCTGGCGAAACTGATTCTTCCCACGCCTTTTACACCTTCCTCGCTGGCAGGAACTCCAGCCTTGAACATTCCGCACATCATTAAAGGACAACCCTCGGTGTACCATAAGCCGTTGCTTTCATCTTTCTGGAACTGAGCAAAACTGATCAGATTCATGATTTCTCCGAGAGTTATGTAGAAAGACTGCCAGTTCTTCATCTCCTTTATCAATTGCTGTCCAAACTCATAGTCTTCATTAGCATCCAACTGCGCCAGAATAGTCCTGTCCCACTTGAAACGGGCGGTAAGTTTTTCCGCAAGAGCTTTAACCTCAGACTGGGAAGCCTTTCTCAGCCCCCATGCCAAACTGTTGATATACTGACCCGTTTCATCATATTCGCTATATGACTCGTTCATAGCCATAAGCTGAGGTATCTCCGGACCGGAAGGATATGTCTTTGTTTCTGGGGTTTCTTCCTGGGAAGATCTGGCCTCTATCTGAGTGGTTTTTGTTGTTTTTGTCTTATTCCCGGTCGAAGAATTATCAGTCGTCTTTTCTGTCTTGTCCTTAACAGCCTTCTTGGCCTTGTTGAGGACTCCTTTAAGCTGGGCGTCTGCAGAAGAGCAAATGCCGATTGTCAGAACCGCTATCAGCAGCAATCTGAAAAAGATCTTTGTTTTCATACTATAGGTCTTGTTCGTTAGACAATTTGAGTGGTCTTGTCTGGTAAAGTTACTCATATCGGCTGATATGTCAAAATATAATGCTAAATTGTGCCTGAGTTTATGGACCGAATATTATTAACACGTAAAACATAGCCTTATGAGAAATATCTCTCAAATTTCAATTATTGTTCTTTTGGGCACGGCATCATTTCTTTTTGCCTGCAACAACCAGAAAAACACGGCCAACGGTAATCCGGGAACGCCATCTGCAACTCAAAACGCAACAACTGCAGCACCTTCTGCAGAACTGAATTCTGAAGGAGACATGATAACGTATGGAAATCACTCCTACAAGGTAAGCGGAGAGTTCGGAAAGGCCGGCTCTATCCCTACTGCGTTTGTCACATTTACAAACTTTCCTGCAGACTACAGGGAGTTTGAGGCCGTTTACAACGGACTGCTTGGAAAGAGCATTCAGGGAGCGGCATCCATGATTCCTATGGCCATTGAGATGTACGCCAAGGATGCTGATGAGGGGGAAAAGTGCTTCAACCTTCTGTGCAACAGCGAATCAACGGTCAGCGGAATCATCCGCATTCTTAAAACCAAGCTGGTCCCGGGCAAATACTCTCCGGACAACGATTCTTACATCCAGCGCTACATGGCAGCGGCCCTGCTCAAGGGAGCAAATTCAAAGAACGCCTACGCGCCTGAATATCCGTATGTTGTAGAAATGGCCGCCTCCCCTAACGGAGTCCACGAGGTTACAGACGGAACAGTTACCTACATTTACATCATAGCAGACGGCTGGGATACCCGCCAAAGAGGCGTTGAGGTCTTCAAGCCGGAAGACGGGGAACTTTACAAGGTATTCAACTGCCCTTCCTGCTATACCCAGTGCAAGAACATCAAGGGCACCTGGGGCGGTCTCCAATAAGCCCTGCCTTAGACATCTTTAAACCTCCCGAAGTGACAATCGGGAGGTTTTTTCATGTCCTTTTTCTCAGCGATTTGACAAAATGGCAGAAAAATGTCTTATCTCGGCGATGGCACAATTATAGAGTGTAACCATCGCGGAGCACGAATAACTCCCATCGCGGAGCATGAAAGGCTCCCATAAAAAAGAACAAATAAAAAAATAGGAGATAAAATCATGGGAAAAATTATCGGAATCGATTTGGGAACAACCAACAGTTGTGTCTCAGTAATGGAAGGCTCTGAGCCTACCGTAATCATCAACAGCGAGGGTAAGAGAACAACCCCTTCTGTAGTTGCATTCACCGGAAACGGAGAGAGGAAGATTGGAGACCCTGCAAAGAGGCAGGCCATCACCAATCCGACCAAGACCATATACTCCATAAAGAGGTTTATGGGCGAGACTTACGACAGGGTACAGACAGAAATCGCCAGAGTGCCTTACAAGGTGGTCCGTGGAGACAACAACACCCCTAGAATTGACATTGACGGCAAACTCTATTCTCCTCAGGAGATCTCGGCGATGATTCTTCAGAAGATGAAGAAGACAGCAGAAGACCATCTGGGACAGACAATTACAGAGGCCGTTATCACAGTGCCTGCATACTTTACAGACTCTCAGAGGCAGGCCACCAAGGAAGCCGGAGAGATTGCCGGACTTAACGTAAAGAGAATCATCAACGAGCCTACCGCAGCCGCTCTGGCATACGGACTTGACAAGAAGGAAAAGGATGCCAAGGTTGCAGTATTCGACCTGGGTGGCGGTACATTCGATATCTCTATCCTTGAGCTCGGCGACGGCGTATTCGAGGTTAAATCCACAAACGGCGATACTCACCTTGGAGGAGATGACTTTGACCACGTTATCATAGACTGGATGGTTGAGGAATTCAAGATGGAGCATTCCGGCGCAGACCTCAGCAAGGACCCTATGGCCCTCCAGAGACTGAAGGAAGCAGCCGAGAAGGCAAAGATCGAGCTTTCCAGCCAGACCACAACGGAGATCAACCTGCCTTACATCATGCCTATAGACGGTGTGCCTCAGCACTTTGTAAAGACTCTTACAAGAGCAAAGTTCGAGGCATTGGCAGACAACCTGTTCCAGAAGTGTATAGAACCTTGCCGCAAGGCATTGGCAGATGCTCACCTGAGCGCATCAGACATCAACGAGGTTCTTCTGGTAGGCGGTTCAACCCGTATCCCTAAGGTACAGCAGATGGTTAAGGACTTCTTTGGAAAGGAACCTAACAAGAGCGTTAACCCTGATGAGGTTGTAGCAATCGGCGCATCCATTCAGGGCGGCGTTCTGGCAGGAGATGTAAAGGATGTGCTTCTGCTTGATGTAACCCCTCTGTCTCTGGGTATCGAAACCTTCGGCGGAGTATTCACAAAGCTTATAGAAGCCAACACCACAATCCCTACCCGCAAGAGCCAGATCTTCTCTACGGCATCTGATAACCAGCCTTCTGTAGAGGTTCACGTGCTCCAGGGCGAGAGGCCAATGGCTTCCGGCAACAAGACCATAGGTAGATTCCATCTGGACGGAATCATGCCGGCACCAAGAGGCGTTCCTCAGATTGAGGTAACATTCGATATCGATGCCAATGGTATCCTCAACGTATCCGCAAAGGACAAGGGAACCGGCAAGGAGCAGCAGATCCGCATTGAGGCATCAAGTGGCCTCAGCGATGCGGAAATCAAGAGGATGAGAGACGAGGCCAAGGCCAACGAGCAGGCAGATAATGCCGCCAGGGCAGAGGCAGACAAGCTCAACAACGCAGACGGCCAGATCTTCGCCAGCGAGAAGAACCTCAAGGATTATGGAGACAAGATCCCTGCAGACAAGAAGGCAAAGATTGAGGAAGCCACAAGGAAACTGAAGGAGGCTCACCAGAACAAGAACATCGCAGAGCTGGATAACCTGATGAACCAGCTTAACGAGGCTTGGCACGCTGCCAGCGAGGAAATGAACCGTGCGGCAGGCGCACAGCAGGGCCCTAACCCTGGCGCAGGCACTCAGGGTGGCTATGGCCAGAGCACAGGCTCAACCGGCGGTCCTTCCAACGGCGGCAAAGGTGACGGAGAAGTAACCGACGTGGACTTTGAGGAAGTTAAGTAAAGCTTCATAAGAATGAAACGAAAAAGGGAGATACCTAATTGCGGGTTTCTCCCTTTTTCTTTTCCCCTTCCCCCTGTATTTTCATGTTAATTTCTCAACGTTTTTTCAACATCGCTGAGAAATTTTAATTATTTGTGCTTGTTTTGATGTATTATTCTTAACTTTGGAAACTTGAAAAACGAATTTTCAGATTAATATAAAAACAACTTATATGAATTGGTTAGAAAAATACAGCGACAGGATTACCACACCTGAAGGTGCGGCAAATGCTATCCAAAGCGGAATGAACATTGTCTTGGGCCACTCTGCGGCTGCTCCACAGGAGATTCCTCTGGCAATGATGGACCAGAGAGAAAGGCTGAAAGACGTGAACATCTACCACATGGTTACCCTTCATCCTGCAACCTACATGCTGCCTGAGGGATATGGCCATTTCCGCCACATCACGAACTTTGCACACGGCAACACAAGAGAGGGCCTCAACGACGACCGCGGAGACTTCTTCCCTTACTACTATCACCAGGTAGCAGATTGGTTCGACACCCGCTATCCGATTGACGTGGCCATGATTACCGTCACCCCTCCAAACGAGGACGGATATTGCAGCCTCGGTATCAGCGTGGACTATACCAAGCTTGCAGTTGACCGCGCAAAGATGATAATCGCTGAGATGAATGACCAGATGCCTTTCCTTGGCTATGGAGACTGCCTGATTCACATTTCAAAGATTGACCACATCGTAAGGACCTCCAAGCCTATGTTCCAGCTTCCTAAGCCTACCATCGGGCCTGTTGAGGAGAAGATCGGAGAGTATTGCGCTTCTCTTGTTGAAGATGGTGCAACACTACAGCTGGGTATCGGTGCAATTCCGGACGCAGCCCTGCATTACATGACTGGAAAGAAAGACCTCGGAATCCATACCGAGATGTTCTCTGACGGCGTAGTAGAGCTTGTAAAGAAGGGAGTTGTGACCAATGCAAAGAAGAAACTCCATCCAGGCAAACTCGTAACGGGATTCCTTATGGGAAGCCAGATGCTGTACGACTTTGTGGACCACAATCCGGACGTGCTGATGTTCCCTGTAAACTACTGCAACGACCCTAGGACCATCTGCCAGATGGATCACTTCGTATCCATCAACTCGGCTCTAGAAATGGACCTCCAGGGACAGAGCACCGCTGAGACAATCGGACTGAAGGTATTCAGCGGAACCGGCGGACAGGTAGACTTCATCCGTGGAGCATCCTGGAACAAGACCAGCAAGGCAATCCTTGCATTCCCGTCCACCGCTAAGCACGGAGAACTCTCCCGTATCAAGGCGTTCCTGACAGAAGGTGCCGGAATCACCACTCCAAGAGATGATATTGATTATGTTATTACAGAGTACGGTATCGCCCACCTGAAGGGAGCTACCCTGAAAGACAGGGCAAGAATGCTCATCGGACTGGCTCATCCTAAGTTCCGCGACGATCTCATCAAGGAGTTCGAGAGAAGATTCCCTAGGACACCTTACAAGCCTTGGGACTTTACCGCCAAAGAATTTGTTTACTAGCAAACTGAATCAATAATGTACGACAAAGAACGCGGGCTCTATATAGCCCACTGCGAAAACGGCCCTATCAGTCTGGTTGGAAAGATGGCCAACCGCCACGGCCTGATTGCCGGTGCTACAGGTACCGGAAAGACTGTTTCCCTGCAAGTTATGGCAGAGAGCTTCTGCCAGGTGGGAGTACCTTGCTTTATGGCGGATATGAAAGGCGATCTTTCAGGAATCAGCCAGGCAGGAAAGACCAGTGGCTTCATAGAGAAGCGAAAGGATGAGTTCGGAATTCCGGATCCTCAGTACCAGGCTTGTCCCGTAAGGTTCTTTGACGTGTTCGGAGAGCAGGGCCATCCTATGAGAAGCACCATCTCCAGGATGGGCCCTCAGCTTCTGAGCCGTATCCTTGAGCTCAACGATACCCAGGAGGGAGTTCTGAACATTCTTTTCCGCATCGCCGATGAAAAAGGCCTCCTTCTGGATGACATCAAGGATTTGCGTTCCATGCTCAACTACATGGGTCAGCATGCCGCCGAGTACACCACTCTTTACGGCAATATCTCCCAGCAGAGCATTGGAGCCATTCAGCGCTCTCTGCTTACCCTTGAAAATCAGGGCGGAAATAACTTCTTCGCCGAGCCTGCCTTTGACATAATGGACCTGATGCAGGTGGATATGGCTACGGGCAAGGGAATTATGAACGTGCTGGCTGCCGACAAGCTGATGCACAACCCTAAGCTCTACTCTACCTTCCTGCTGTGGCTGCTGAGCGAACTTTACACAACCCTTCCGGAGGTCGGAGACCTGGACTTCCCTAAGCTGGTGTTCTTCTTCGACGAGGCTCACATGCTGTTTGAGGGAACCACCAAGTCCCTGACAGACAAGATAGAGCAGGTAATCCGCCTCATCCGTTCAAAGGGTGTTGGAGTTTACTTCATCTCCCAGCTTCCGACAGACATTCCGGAAGTGATTCTGGGCCAGCTCGGAAACCGCATCCAGCATGCCCTCAGAGCCTATACCCCTAAGGACCAGAAGGCTGTAAAGGTTGCAGCAGAGACATTCCGCGCCAACCCGGCCTTCAAGACAGAGGATGCTATCATGAACCTCGGAACAGGAGAGGCCCTTGTTTCCTTCCTGGACGAAAAGGGAGCTCCACGCATCGTTGAAAATGCAAAGATTCTCTTCCCTCTCAGCCAGATAGGCCCTATAGACGAAGGCCAGAGAAGCCAGATTATCAAGTCTTCCAGGCTCTTTGGCAAGTACGACAAGATCACGGACCGCGAGAGCGCGTTTGAGGCCCTCCTTGCACAGACTCTGAAAGAAGAGGAAGAAAAGAAGAAGGCTCAGGAAGAGGCTGAAAAACAGAAGGAAAAGGAGAAGGCAGAAAAAGAGAAGGCCAAGAAGAAAGGCAAGAGTGTCTGGAGTAAAATCTGGAAAGCCGTGATAACTGCCGTTACAGCTACCGTTGCTACAATTGTAGGCAACAAGCTCACAGGCAAGAAGAGCAGGACCAGCACCGGCAAATCCATAGTCAAGAGTGCTACCAGCGCCGCTACCAGAACTCTCACCAGAGACATTCTGGGCAACCTTATCAAGTAGAACAAATCTCTTGAAAACAAGTATCCCCGTGTAAACTAAATTACGCGGGGATTTTTTATTTCTGCAAGATTTGTTTAAGATGCCCAATTACAGACAGATCCGCCGGCAGCCAGTCTACTGATTCTAGTTCTTGAGGGGTGAGCCAGCGGGCGGATTCATGTTCCAGGAGGCTAAGCGATTCTCCATTCAGGCTGCAAAGGAAGCAGTGGAGAATCAGATGGAATTTGGGATAGTCAAACTCGACCGTCTCAAGGAACTTGTCCACGGAAATATCTGAAGCAAGTTCCTCCCGGATTTCCCTTTTCAGGGCATCCTCCCGGCTCTCTCCACACTCCATCTTGCCTCCGGGGAATTCCCACATATCCTTGAAATCCCCGTAGCCCCGCTGAGTGGCAAAAACAAGGCCGTCCCTTACTATGACGGCCGCTACTACTTCTATGGTTTTCATCAGCTTACCAGTCGTATTTCAGGTGCTTTACGGTGCGGTTGTCCTCAATGATCTTCCTCAGAGCGTCTATTCCCATCTGGAGATGGTCTTCTACAAAGTTCTTTGTCACAACCTTGTCGCTTTCCTCTGTCTTGATTCCTTCCGGTATCATAGGCTGGTCGGAAACAAGCAGCAGGGCTCCCGTAGGAATATGGTTGGCAAACCCGCAGATGAACAGGGTTGCAGTTTCCATATCAACTCCCATCGCGCGTGTGGATGCAAGGTACTTCTTGAATTCCTCATCGTGCTCCCAAAGCCTTCTGTTAGTGGTGAATACGGTACCTGTCCAGTAGTCCAGGCCATGGTCTCGAATCGCTGAGGAAATTGCTCTCTGGAGCATGAAGGCTGGCAGTGCAGGCACTACAAGAGGATAGTAGTCGTTGGAGGTTCCTTCTCCACGGATTGCGGCAATAGGAAGAATCAGGTCCCCTATCTTGGTATGCTTGTCTATTCCGCCGCATTTGCCCAGAAAGAGGCAGGCCCTCGGATGTACTGCACTCAAAAGGTCCATTATGGTGGCTGCGTTCGGGCTGCCCATACCAAAATTGATGATGGTTATTCCGTCTGCGCTGGCATTGGGCATGTTGGAGTCCTGGCCCACAATCTTTACACCGTACTTCTTTGCAAAAAGATGCAGGTACTTGTCAAAGTTGGTCAGCAGGATGCAGTCTGTAAAGTCCTCCAGTTTCCTCTTGGTATATCTTGGAAGCCAATTGCTTGCAATGATGTTTTTCTTCTCCTGGCCGGAAACCTGCGCCAATATGTTCTCCTGTTCCATAATATCCTTTGTTTGTGTGTGTGCAAATATACAACATCTTTGCCCATAAACGGCAGAACCTCCACGCCTACTCTTCTTCAAGAAGCCTGTTCGGGGAATCCGTATCCAGAGAGGAAACGTCTGTCTCCACATCCCGCAGTTTCCTGTTTATCTGGTTGGTACGGGTGGTAAGCAACTTATCCATATCGCTGAGGCCACCCTCTATCTTTCCCTTTGCCTTCTCCAGGAGGTCCCCAAATGTTGAGAATTCTTTCTTCACGTCTCCCAGCACTTTCCAGACATCGCTGCCTTTCTTCTGGATGGCCAGAGTACGGAATCCCAGCTGGAAACTTGTAAGGATAGCGGCCAGGTTGGTAGGTCCGGCTACCGTTACATTGAACTCTTTCTGAAGGTTTTGCAGCAATATGCCGTCTCTTGCAACCTCGGCATAAAGTCCTTCAAAAGGCAGGAACATTATTGCAAAAGGCGTTGTCTGCGGTACGTTAATGTACTTGGTGATATTCTTTGCCTCGTTTCTGATTGCGGCATAAAAATCCTTGCGGGCCTGTTCCACAATCTCCTTGTCTGCAGTATTGTAGGCGTTTACCAGAGCCTCGTACCTGTCTTCCGGGAACTTGGAGTCTATAGGAAGCAGTACCGGATTTCCATCTGCACCGGGGAACCGCACGGCAAACTCCACTACCGCGTTCTTGTCTTCTCCCGTATGCGCGTTGGCTATGAACTGGCCCGGCGCAAGATACTGTTCCAGAAGCGTTTGCAACTGGATTTCCCCGAGTCCTCCCCTCATCTTAACATTCCCCAGAACCTTCTTCAATCCTCCGACATCCTTGGCCAGGTCCCTCATCTCCGCAAGCCCTGTCTTTACGTTATCCAGCTGGTTTCCAACGGTCTCAAAGCTCTTGCTAATGCGGTCGTTGAGGGTCTTGTCCAACTTCTCCTCCACAGTCTGCCGCATGTTCTCCAGGCTCTTTTCAGTGGACTGGATCATCCCGGCCTGAGTCTTCTCAATCTGCTCCAGTTTCAGCTTCTGGCTCTGTTCCAAAGACTTGAGACGCTCTTCCTGCCCCACCTGCATTTTATCAAGCTGTAGCCTCTGGCTTTCCTCCATAGACTTCAGACGTTGCTCCTGCATGGTTTTAAGGCTATCCATCTGGTCTTTCTGGCCTTTATTCAGAAGATCAACTTTTTCGGAAAAATTAGAGTTGAAATCCTTTATCCTGGCAGAAATCTCTTCCCTCTGCGATGTCTGGGCTCTCTCGTAATCATCCTTGTTCTCCTTGTGGTAATCTTTCATACTCTGCGACAGATTACTCATGAACCCGGAGTTCTCCTCCTTGAAAGACTTGAAGAACAGCTCATTCCCTTCTTTCAATGACTTAATGACCTTGCCCTGCCTAAAAGAGAGTACAAACAGAACTACCAGTGCAACAACCAGCACCCCGCACAATACATATAAAACAACTTCTGGCATAACTACATATTTTCTTCAAAGTTACTCATAAAATAACATACACTACTATCGTTTTTTAAACAGATTGCCATGGATTTTTAGTTAAGCCGGTATCTTCTGGCCAAAATACAGTTCTACTGGAATCTGCCTTCCAATACCTTGGTGTGTCCTGTGATAATTGTAATCCTTTATAAATCTTTTAATTCCGTTAAATAAGTCTGTCTAATTGGGAACTGTCCTATTTTTAGGGAAGGCTATAATCTGCAAATCAGTAAAGACCCTATGAGCAATATAACAAGGAGGACTCCCATAAGAAGTCCTCCTAAATGCATTATGACCTTACGATGCTTCATCTATACGCCAATCTTTAATTCAACCTTATGTTATTTAGGGATGCCTTGATTTTATCCGGATGTCCCTTTTTGTAGAAAACCAGATCAAACTCGTCCTCACACTCAACACTGAGCGGAAATACAATTTTCAGAAGACGGTTATACTTTACGGGGCGAACATCATAATTCATTTGGGAGCATTCTATAAGTCTGTCGCCGATTCTTAAAGCGGACGTGTATTTCTTATGTTTCAAGTCTGATGAAATCTTATTGTTGTCTTCTATCAGTATTGCTATTTCATTTGTATCATTTCTTCTGTTGATTAAAAACACACCTATATTATCGTCAGTAGAAGAAAAAGAAGAATTATATGAAGTGTTATCCCCTAACTCAAACGTTTTAAACAAAGCAAAATACGGATCTTCTTGAGCAATAAAGCATTTTTGAGGTTTAAACGTTTTTCCGAACGCTCTCATCATAAGATAAAGCATGGGTTCATCATCTATCAAAAACTTACTGCCTGTACGTGTATCCACGGCCTGAGCAAGCCACAAATCATTTCGGTTTCCGTCTTTTAAGTCAAATGCTTCAATAATTATAGATTTGTAAAAAAGATGTTGATGCTTTTGTTTAAAGTTGTCTGATGGGAAATAGCTGTAATTGTCTCTTGCTTTAACTGTTGTCCGCACAAACTCATGATCTGGAATGTTGTTGTAGTTTTTCTGTACAGGAGAAGATTCTATACCGTCCAACATTGAATTTTGAAGATAAACAGAAGATAAATTCTTCCACTTTAGCATTGGACTTTTGGAAACATCGGTATTACTATCCCAATAATTTACAGACGTGGTAATGTAAAAATCAGCTTTCAGGCTGTCTGAAATCCTAGATGCCCCATATAAAGACATGGCTTCATCAAGATAATTGAGAAAAGACTCTTGTGACTTTTTGTGTTGAGATGGGACGAGTGTATAATACTGGACAGCTGACACGTAATAGCTTTTCCCAGACAAATCATAATCACCCAAGGAAACAACATCAGCGGTATAGTATGGCGGCTGGTAGTAGGGTTGGGCATTCATCTCAATGCTTAACCCTATCAAAAAAATGAGTATAAATAACTTTTTCATAAGAATGGTGACGTATATACTTTAATCTGCTGCAAATACTGCGTAAATAACTTGATAGCACCCTGCTATAAAAGAGTACTGGCTGCTTGTTGAAATAATATTACCATTTACTTTCCAACCCACAAAATGATATCCATAAAATGGTGCTGCAACTATTGAAACATTAACGCCACTCTCTATAAACTCACCATAGGGATATTGAGAAACATTGCCATAAGGAGTGTTTGGATCAACAGAAATAATTATTTGACATAAATTCTCAGGTATATTTCCTCCTCCTAAATTTCCCAACTGACATGAACTGCCATCGCAATTTGCTTTTCCACATAAAGAACAACCATTAACTCCTTCTGGCGGACATGTGCAAGGATAGCTTTGACAAGTAGAACAGCACCTGCAATTATCTTTAGGGTAATAACATACGAAACAAGTTTCTAGTGGATCTAAGAAAGTGTTAAACGATTCTTGACATGTTGTACAATAATAGCTTATAAAGCCCATTCCAGAGTAAATCATCTGAATAGTATTATGACCATTAGGGCAAACATTGTCCTCCCCCGAAGAACCACCTCCCCCTCCTTTAGTCAAAGCTAACTTGTTGGTTATAAAAGTAATGCCACGAAAAACAAGATCTTTCCCAAGACTATCTACTTTAGTTATCATGGATTCAGCATATACTGTACGTTTTTCGTAATTTCCTGCAACATAATAATTAGAATTCAATACTTCCCCATTTTCGTTGCAAAAAAACTGATATCCAGAGAAAGAATCTTTATCACTTAGATAGGAATACTTGAAATTCTGAGGAACCCTTGAGTAGGTGCCAACTGTCGTTACGGATGAATGATGTATACAACCATCCGTTTTATGCTTATAAATCAACAAGGAAGTGTTAACCTGGACCTGACGGATATTTTTGTTTAAATGTCCAAGTCCGTCATAAAGAAGTGCAGTAACAGGAGATACCATACTGATTGGAACTTCCACAAAATAACTATCTTCTGTTTCTCCTGCAAGGGCTTGGTCCCACTCAATTACCATATTCCCAGTAAGATAATAGTCTGTATTTTTCGTTCCGGTTGGCGTAATACACGATTTAAGAAACTTTAGTGTAGAGGCTGTTTGCTCAAAGTATTCCTTGGCTTGAGACTTTGTGAGTGCGTTCGGATCTTTTTGTTTTAAACCCTCATCCTTCTGACAGGACAAGATAAAAAGAAATGAAAATAGAGAAATGGTCAGGCAAACGGTGATTCGCCTGAAGAAAGAAGTAACTCGTTTGCTAATCATAATTGATAATATTTACAGTTAATTAACTGTCATGCCATCAAAGACTTCATCGTGTTTTAGCAAATGTAAGTAAATAATTGTGAAAAAACAAATTGAATCAACTATCGTTAATTAACAGAGTGATTACTCTTTACAAACTCTCTTGCGGCAGCCTTTATTTCTATTGTAATGGCATTATATGTACGAGGAGAAGATGCCAGGATGATATTGGCCCATTCTTTTGCTTTCTCTATTTCTCCCTTGTCGCGATAAAACTTGAACAAATCAAACTTTGGCACCATTCTATCGGGAGCCATATAATGTGCCAAAATGAGACATCTTTCAGCTTTGTCATTTTGTGAGCTATCAAGATACAGGTTGCCCAAGGCCGACATCATTTCCACCACGGTTATTCTTTTTGAACATTGTTCAAGAACGGCTATGTGGTCTTGAGGGGACAACCGGAAAGAATGGGTTGCATAGAGAAGAGTCATGTCCTTGTTTCTTAAAATGATTGATTCACTTGAAGGAAGGATTCTTTCTGCAATGGAATTTTCAGGAAGGTGAATGAATTCTTTCAAGTCCTTTTCAGCAGAAGAATATCTCTTCCCCACATTCCAGCATACGACGGAGGTCAATATCAAGACAACCGCACAGAAAAGTGATCTGGTTGGCCATTGTTTCTTCTTGTTTTCATTGCAACTGTCGTTAATGCCACAACTGTTTGCAAATCCCAAGAACAGCGGAGCCAGTATGATTATGGGAAGGATGTCGTATGTGTAAAGGAAGAATGAAGTGATCCCCAATGAAATGGATGCCGCAACAAGTCCTCTGTTTCTGCATTTCCTGAAAGAATAAACTACAATCAGGGCAAAAAGGATAAACCCAACAACTCCCTGTTCGCAGAGAATATGCAGATACTCGTTGAATGTCTGATAATGGTTTGTAGCAAACGGGGCAAAAGAAGAAAGAGGATTCGCCTGGAAATATTCCGCCTGCCAAGGCATATACAAAGACTGGACAGAGGCGGAAGAATAACCGAAAAATGGAGCTTTCAGGAATGCTTCACCACTTGATGCCCAGATCAGAAGCCGTACATCAGCAGACCCAGTACGTATTCTGTATAGAAGAAAGGCACCAACTAGAACCACCACAGACAAACACACAAAAAGCAGTCGTTTTCTGTTAGATTCTAGAGCTGTGTATTTATCCGAACTGAACCACAGATATGCTAATGCCATTACAAAAGCCAGCAAAGCACCCCTTGATCTAGAGAGAAGCAGAATAACAAGCAGTAGTATGCTCAGCGATGCAAGAAGAATCTTTTTGTATCGGTTGCTGTCTTTTTCAAACAGAAGAGAGATTACTCCAGATAAGCCTATGGAAACATACGCTCCCAAGTGCCCCGGGTTGTAGAAAAAGCCGAAAAGATATGACAGGGCACCACCCAAACCGACTGTTGTAAGCATTAGAGGAATATATCCTTTATCAGATGATCTTCCTGCAATAAACAGTAAACCAAGAAGCAGCCATTTTACAACTGTAAGAGGTTCAATGTAGCTTTCTTTTTCCAGCCAAATTCTGACAAAGGCATACAAACAGTAGGAAAGCAACAGGATATCCGCAGTGTTTATCCTGAATTTTCTAGAAAGGCATAGTTGTACACAAACCACAATCGCAGAAATGCAGACCAGGGCAATACATGGGAGCCAGGTTCCGAAATTTGTGGCAGTAGTATACAATCAAAACTCCCGGCCTCATTTATGGGACCGGGAGCTTTGGTTTGTATGTGTAGCTGTTGTTACTTGATTTCCTTAAGGAGGCCCTTAACGGCTGCTTCAAGCTGAGGGTCCTTGCCGGCAAGGAAATCGTTGTAAGGGAGTTCAACCTTTACGTCCGGCTCAAACTGCTTGTTCTCGGTAACCTTTCCGTCTGTTCCCATAGAAGCAATCATAGGGATACCGAATACAATGGCAGGATCTATCTGGGTCTCCCACCAAACTGCTGTTCCTGTGCCAGGTACAGGCATTCCGTAAACCTTTCCTATTCCGTTCTGCTGATATACGAACGGGAACATGAAGGCGTCTGAATAGTTGCCCTCGCAGGTAAGAACTGCGCTCGGCTTCTGCCATCTGCCCAGAGGCTCGCCATCGTCAAGGAGGTCTCCCTGAGGAGCATAGCGCATGTAAGTCTTTGCACCCAGGAGAGTTACAAGCTCGTCATGCAGCCAACCGCCGCCGTTGAACCTTGTATCAACAATTACGGCTTCTTTCTTTACATGCTTGCCCATCAGACGGTTGTAGATAACCTGATAGCTCTGCTGGTTCATGCCCTCTACGTGAACATAACCGATCTTGCCGCCAGAGAGTTTGTCTACCATCTCCTCCATACGTCTTACCCACCATTCGTAGATAAGGTGGCTCAGCGATGATTCAGTCACAGGACGGAGAGTCTGTGTGAATGTGTTTCCTGCTGTGGACTTAACGGTTACCACAGTGTTTGCATTTGCAATGTTATTGAGGTACTTGTTGTAGTTCTCGGATGCAGGAATGCTCTCTCCGTTAATTGCAGTGATGATGTCACCAGGACGGATCTTGTTGGAGAGCTTGTCTGCAGGGCCGCCTGGGATGATGGCGGAAACCTTGATGCCCTCTCCGGTGTATGTCTCGTCGAACAGCATACCAAAGTTTGCCGTAACGTCACCGCCGGTAAGAACCCTTGCAGCATAGTAACGTCCACCTGTATGGGAAGCATTGAGTTCACCCAGAAGCTCGCTCAGAAGAACCTGGAAATCATAGTTGTTGTTGATGTAAGGGAGGAACTTTGCATATTCGTCGTGATACATCTTCCAGTTGATTCCGTGGATCTTAGGATCGTAGAACTTCTTGGTTACCTGAAGCCACATGTGGTCAAACATGTAGGCACGCTCGCCCGCAGCGTCAAGTTCCATCTTGCCGGCAATCATGATAGGCTTTGCCATACCGCTCATCAGGTCAACCTTAATAGGAGAACCGTTGCGGAGAGCGAACAGGCTCTTTTCGTCCTGGCTGATTTCTCCGGCGGAAATCATTCCGCCAAGGGAACCCTGACCAACCTTCTTGCTCTCGCGGCTACGGGTATCCGTGCTCCAGAGTTCCATTCCCCTCTCTGCGGTGCGGACATAATACATCTTTTTGCCGTCTTTTGTAAGGAAATAGCCAATAGGGCTTCCTTCTGTGCGAATATCCGCTATACGTGTCTCTATGAGGTCGAAATCGTCAAATACGATAGGTTTTACTTCCTTCTTCTCCGGTTTCTTAGGACCGCCAGGGCCTCCAGGACCCGGCTTGTCGCCCGGCTTAACGTCTTTCTTGTCGCCAGGTTTTTCTCCCGGTTTTCCGTCTGGCTTCTTCTCGCCCTTTTCCTTCTCCTCAAGAAGTTCAAAATCATCCTTTGAGAGCATGAACTTGTCGTAAGACTCTTTGTCAAAGAAAGCAGCCTTAACGCTTCCGCCGCCTCTTTGTCCGCCACCGCCGATGTAAGTCATTGCCTGGCCGCCAAATCCGAACTTGGCCATCCTCTCTCCGTAAGCGCTGTTAACAGGATAACGGATTTCTCCGCCATCGGCACTGATAAGAGCCGTTGCTCCACCCCTCATCATATTCTTATCGTCTTCTACAAGAAGCCACTTGCTGTCTGGACTCCACTCGAATCCCCAGTCTCCATCGCGATAAGAATGGTTGTGACCCTTAGGCAGTACGGTAACGGTCTTCTTGCTCTTGAGATCCATCACTTTCAGCGTGTTGCGCTCGCAGATGTACGCAAGTTTCTTTCCGTCCGGAGAAATATCCGGCTGGTAGTTGTCCTTGCCGTCTGCAACCACCTTGTCTGTGTTCACAAGTGTGGAAGCGTAGAAGTATTTCTCCGTGGTATCCTTGAGGGTAGCCTTCATTATGTTCCAGTTGCCGTCTACCTCAGCGGAGTAGTAAATGGCCTTTCCGTCAGGAGCCCAGGTAATCATCCTCTCCTGGTAAGGAGTGTTGGTGATTCTCTTGGTACGCCCGTCATTTACTCCTACAACAAACAATTCTCCGCGATTAATCAGGGCAAGCTCCTTGCCGCTTGGGCTCACTGCCATTTCTGTGGCGTTGTTGATGTTGAGGTTCTTGATCTTCTGGTAACCGGCATTGTCGGCGACATAGATATTGAGTTTCTTTGCCTTCTGGCCGTCCTTTATGGTGTAGATATCACCCTTCCAGACAAAAGAGATGGTACCGTTCTTTGCTATGGATACCTCCCTTACAGGGAAGTCTTTATAATCGGTGAGCTGGGTTATCTTTCCGGAAGACAAATCCTGCTTGAAAAGATTCAGTGCATTGTTAGACTTGTTCAGCTTCATCTCAGAGATGTAGTAAACTGCCTTTCCGTCCGGGCTGAATACAGGCTTGAGGTTCTCTCCCTCGTAACTGGAAACCTTGGTGTAAGTGTTTGCCTTTATGTCATATACCCAGATGTCTCTTGTAACGGAAGAAGTGTGGTGTTTTCTCCATGGGTCCTCATATCCTTTCTTGTCCTGGAAAACTATCCTGTTTCCGTCTGCACTGAAGTTAGCCTCGTCTGCACCGGCTGCAGTTACCAGGATAGGCCTTCCTCCGTCTACCGGAATCTTGTAGAGGTTCTTGAACATGGAAGAAGGGAACCTTACGCTCTCTGCCGGAGCAAATCTTCCGCTTCCGAAAAGTACATACTTTCCGTCCGGAGTGAAATCGTAAGGATAATCCGCAGTGGAATTGTAGGTAAGCCTTACCGGAACTCCTCCGCCCGCCGGCATTACGAATACGTCAAAATTGCCGTAAAGGTCTGAAGCATAGGCAATCTTCTTGCCGTCTCTGCTCCATACAGGATAACCGTTGTAGTTGTCTCCGCTGGTGATTGCAGTTGCAAGACCACCTTCTGAAGAAACTTTGTAGAGATTTCCCATGTAGCCGAAAACTATCTGGGTTCCGTCTGGAGAGATAGCAGGATTGCGAAGCCATCTGACATCCTGCTGAGCGTTTGAAACATTAATGGAAGCCACGAGCATAACGGCAGCCGCGGCAATCATCGTGAGTCTTTTAAACAAGTGATTCATAAATGAGGTATAGTATTATTTGTTGTTCTAAATAGAGACGTATGGCAATTGCCTTTGTTGCATTTTGCAGAAATGAATTTCTGCATGGTTACAGAGACAATTTGTTGAGGACCGGATTGCTGTAAACTTTCAGATAGAGGTTCATCAGCGGAAGAATGCTCTCCTTCCATCTGGACAGGGTGGAATGCATAACGCTGGCAAACTGCTTGTATTCCTCCTTGGTGTAATGGTCTGTAAATCTGAATGTATTGTACAGCATGTCGTATGCTATATAATTGGTGTTAAACAACTTATAGCCATTGTATATGCGGTTGTCTATGACAGAGGCAATGTAGGCGAGTGCCTCGTTGCGGTCCATTGAGCCCGCTGCCAGGAGTTCCTCCGCGGAAATAGGCTCGCAAATCTGGATGTGGACCTTGCCTTTTGGAGAAAGGATGCCTTCCATGATACTGCGGAAATCCTCTCCCTTTTCCTTTATGTACGGATGCTCCTGAGACAAGTACAGCTCCCTCACTTTCTGGGTGATGCAGGTCTCCCACTCGTAGGAGATAGCCATAGGCACAATGTTCAGCGCGGAGAAATTGGTGCCGATGTTCCTGTCTCCGGAAAGGGAGAACATCTTGAGCACGGTCTGGCTGGTCTTGTCGTCTCCGTCCTTGGTGCGGCCGTTGCGCTGGGCAATCCATACAGACGTATTCCTCTCCGTAAGTACATATCTGATGTAGCTGGAAAGATGCAGGGAAGTCTTGAAGAAATCCTTTGACGTTCCCCTTCTTATGACCTTGAACATGCGGTTGCTCTTGCCAAGGTCCGTAACAATGCCAGGCTGCATCAGGTTGTCTCCGAATGTGATTTCCGAGCAGTCCAGACCCTCGTTATGGAGCGCTATCTGAAGAAGGGCTGCATCCAGGAGGATATCTCTGTGATTGGAAACAAAGAGATAACCCTTGCCTTTTTCCAGATTCTGCAGGCCGTCATACGTAAAACCGGTTGTTGTCTTCTTTGCAATGGCATTGATAGCCTCTGCCATGAACTTGGCCTGGAACTCGTAAACTGTCTTGTAAGTTGCAAACTCAGCGATTTTTTCAGCTGCCTTCTCCGGTCCGTAAATGTATTCTATTACTTTGGGAAAATCCTTGTCGGCTGCAATTCTCTGCATGGCCGCGGGAATCTCATCGTCTCTATACGGGCGTATATCGTCCCATACCGTTGAGATATCCCTTGGCGTTCTGTTGTTTGTGTCCATAATCTACTCGAATACTGTTTTCTCAAGCCATTCCACAAACCTTTCCTGCCAACCCAAAGCACCGGATTTCTTCTTTGGCGCTATGCCGAACCCGTGCCCCCCCTTGGAATGGAATTCCACTTTGCAAGATACGCCTAATTTCTCTAATTCGGAAGCGAATATGTGGGAAGCTTTCGGATTCACAATGGGGTCATCCTCGCAATGAAGCAGGAATACCGGAGGGAACTCTTCAGTAACGTTCTCTTCCAGAGAGAGTTTGGCAATCAAAGACCGGTTGCCCCTGAGGAGGTGCTTGCGAGATGGCTTATGAACCAGCGGATCCCTCATGGTGATAACCGGATAAATCATGGCCACAAAGTTCGCCCTGAAATGCGGATTATCCTCCATAGCGGCACAGCCCGCAAGATGGCCACCTGCGGAAAAGCCCACAGCCCCTATTCTGGTTGTATCTACGCCAAAGCGGATGCAACTGTCCTTGAGATAATCCATGGCAAGACGGTAATCCTCCAGCTGCTGCGGGTATCTGGCTCCGTAAAAGCCCATCCTGTAACGCAGGACAACAGCCACAAATCCCTTGGAAGCAAACCATTTGGCAACTTGATGTCCCTCTCCCTTAATGCCCAGATAAGTGTAGCTTCCACCCGGCATAATCACAACGGCCGGCCGGTTCTGTCCTTCCTCCTCCGGAACATAAACGAATACTTTGCTTCTGTGGCGGCCGGAAACGTTTGCGTCTGCGTCTTTCCACAGCTTGTGCACATCCGTCAACTGCTGACCGTAGATGTTAAGCGTAAAAAACAATAAAGCCGCCATCAGCAGCCATCTAAACCATCTCTCCTTCCGACCTGTATAAATCTCTGTCATTATCCCTTAACTTCTTGTATTTGGCATCGGCGTTAACTCTTCCTTCCAGGGAAGAGTAAGCCTGTATGTAGTATCTTCTGAATTCCTGGGCCTGCTTAAGCGGCCTAGGACCCCAATCTTCAAGTTCTGAAGGACTTATCCTGTCTCCCAACTGAATAACGACCTTCCCGCGCCTGAGCAGGTGCTCTCTCTTTGGAAGCACCTGGCCCGGACCATAAAGAATAACCGGAAGGATATCCATTTCCAGATCCCTTGCTAGAGAGAAAGCGCCGCTGCGGAACTTGAGTATGCTGCAGTCCCCGCTTCTCGTACCTTCCGGGAATACCAGTATGGACACCCCCTCATCCCTGAGAGCCTTCAGTTTTTCCAGGTTGGCCTCCACTCCGTCATCTATGCACACAAAACCTGCCTTGCGTACAAAGTTACCATAAACCGGGGATTTATACACCCATCCGTTGGTGACAACCGCAATTTTGTCTGAAAGACTGAGCAGATACATAAGGTCCAGGTGAGACTGGTGGTTGCAGATAATCACGGCCGGCTTCTCCTGTGCAAACAGCTTGTCCGTCTCCTTGAAAATCTCCTTGCCCTCAAGATGTGCATCGCTGAGCATCAGAGAGAAGGAGGTTCTTGGCAACCCCTTGGAGAAGAAGCGCATAATGCCTGTTATCCTTTTCCTCAGCGATGCGGAATCTGTCCTGCCCCCCAGCGCTGTCCTGAGCTTCAGGCCAGTAAGCACAGCAACAAAGACTATCCCGCACCAGAGGGTGACCAGGATATCGGTGAGCCTTACCGGAAAAATTCTGTCCTCCCTTTCTTTGCTCAGCGATTTGCAAACCAGGAAACGGAAGATCACGGGAGGAAGCACAAATGCCAGCGCCACAACGCAGACCATTCCTATAACAGCCACGCTGCCAAGGGAATGCAGAGCCGGATGAACGGCAAAGACCAGAGAGCCCACACCGATGAACATGGTCAGGGCGGATAGAGTAACGCCCGTCTTGTAGGACGGAAGCAGAGGCTTCTTGAAAGTATGCTCGTATTGCAGGCCTTCCACCATGAATATTGTGTAGTCGTCACCCAGACCGAATATGAACGTGGCAAGTATTATGTTCACTATGTTGAAGCTTACGCCGAATATTCCCATTATGCCGGTTATCCATATCCAGCTCACCACCATAGGCAGGAAAGCCGCCAGCGCAAGTTCCAGGCGGCGGAAGGCAATCCACAGGAAGCAGAACACCAGTATTGAGCAGATAGCCAGCACTTTGTCAAAGTCCTCCTGAAGAATGTCTATCATCTTGTCTGTCATGGAATAGGAATCGAACAGGAAAGAACCATCTGCCTTGCCGCTGAAATTCGAGTAAGATGCATATAGGCTGTCCACCTTGTCTGACGGACAGTAGAGAATGTCCATAACTATAGTGGAGGAACTGTCTTTCAGTATGAAAGGAGAAAGCAGAGATGCAACAGGAGCAAAGAACTCCTCGTCGCGTACCTCCAGATTATTTGCCAGAAGGCCGCGGAAAGCGTTGAACGCATCCTTGCTGAATCCGGCTTTGGAAGCATTTGCGTCCAGTGCCTTCAGGAGAGTTTCAGAGTTCTTCTCCGAGAACTCTTTCCACATTTCAAGCCTCCGGGCTTGAGAAGAGGAAGATGGCAGGAACGGTCCTATTCCCCTGAATTTAAGTCCATTGATTTTATCAGCAGAAGAAGCCATGAAACCCTGGCTCTTCTCGGATGCCTCGAGAGCCTTGTCCAGAGAGCTCCCCTCCGAAACAGCGTATACCGCAATGGCGCCCGGAGCGGAATTATATGCGGAAAGCTCCTCCAGCAGTTTCTGCTGCTGCGGTGCCATATAGTTTATCTTGGTAAAGTCTCCGCTGAAGGTAACCTTGCGGCTGAAGAAGAACAGGACAACCGTAACTCCCAGAATAATCCAGAACATGAAGCGGCTTTCCTCCGGACGAATATTAGCCCATTTTCCCATCCATCCGCCGTCTCTGCTCCTGTATTCCTTCTCTCCAACCCAGTGAGGCAGAAACAGAACCACAAACAGTATAGCTCCCACCAGAGACACTGCGGCAAACAGGCCAAAGTCCCTCATTCCGGAAGCGCTCATTACAAGCAGAGAAAGGAATGCGCCAACCGTGGTTATATTGCCGATTACCATCGGGCTGGCTATGTCCTTCAACGCCGTACGGGAATTATGAGTGAAGCCCAGACGTGTGGAATACAGCAGAGAGTAATCCACTGCTATTCCGAATATTACGCAGCAGGCCGCCAGAGCCACGCTGGAAACTTCCGCCTTGAACGCTCCCATGAACGCAAGTCCCGCGGCTATGCCAAAGATTACCGGTATGCAGATGAGAACTATTGGCCTTACCCTTCTGAAATACCAGGCCAGAAGAATAATTATCAATGCCACAGCTATGGAAGCGCACCACACGGTGTCTTGCATCATCCTGTCCGCATTCATCACAGCCACCACAGGAGAACCGGTAAAAGTCATCTCCACATCCGGGAACTTGGCCTGGACAGAATCCCTTACGGCATATACCCGACTGAGCATCTGCTTGTTATGATTAGTCTCACTCCCTCCGAATCCAGACGAGAAGTTCATCATTACAGCCAGAGAATCCGGTGTATAAAGATAATCTCCTATAACCTTGTAGCCGCTCTGGGAACCAAGATCCGACAGCTTTTTCAGAAGGCCGGCGGAAAAGTGGAAAGGATCCGCGGAAACTATGCCCTGCGAGATTCCGGAAGTGGAAACCAGAGATGCCCTGTCCTCTTCCAGTGCCGCAAGGAAATCCCCCCTCTGAATAATGGAATCCATCGCAGAGTAATCTTCAGAGTCCA
>JAFZMA010000010.1 GCA_017551215.1 Bacteroidales bacterium
GAGGGGTTTTATTCCTCCACGGTTTTTCTGTAGATTTCGTATTGGCCCATGACGCGGGCAGGGTAGTTCATTGTTTGGGCTCCTCCTCGGAACGGGCTGACTTTCACGCCGTTCTTGTCGTAGCCGTCTGCCATGAGTGGAATTACTGAGGCAACGTTTTCCCATACGTTAGGGTTCAGGCCTTCTGCCTTGGCAACTTTCTGGCATTGCTGGATACGTCCTTCTCCCGCATTGTATGAAGCCAGAGTAAATAGCAGGGCGTTCTCCTCGTCCATTCCCTGGGACAGGTACTTTTTCTGGGTTTTTCCGAGAATCTTGCAGCCGGCCTTGATATTCTGTTCAGGATCGTAGATGTTCTCCACTCCCATAGCGTCCGCCACGCTTTGCAGCACCTGCATCAGGCCCACGGCTCCCATACTTGAGACAATGCCGGTGTTGAATCCGGACTCCTTGTAAATCAGCGCACTGAGAAGTCTCCAGTCCCATCCGATAGTCTCGCTGTATTTCTTTACCAGGCCATCGTACGGGGAGATGGAATACCTTGTCATAGGCAAGTTGTAGATGTGGCTGTTTTCCGTGCGGTGCAGCTTGGCATAGAGCTTTTTGTATTCCGATGTTGGCTTTATGTGGGTAATCCAGAAATTGACGTTTTCTATAATAGCATCATCATCGTAACGCATGGCGCAGACATATTCCTTTTCCATAGGAACAGACGTGACCAGATAGTCTTTGAATGCGGCCGGGATAGTGTCTACGTCGGCGTTGAAAATGATGATATCCGTAAGGCGGTCCGTAAGGTCTTCCCAGTTGCGGACTGAGGACTTTTCCACACTCATTTCCACTTTGCAGTGGTGGTTGACGGAGAACTGCCGGATGAGGTCAGAAGCAAATTTAAGGGCCGGGTTTCCTGGATTCAGCTTGCTGTCTATCAGTACCGTACAATAGAGTGTGTCTCCCATGAGGGAGTTCACGTAATTGTTTTGAACACTGCCGCGGTTTCCGGAATAGAGGCCGGCAATAAGGAAGATGTAGACAAGCAGGAGCACCATAGCCACTATGGTGCCCACACGCATGACCTTTGTCTTCCAAATCCTTTTCATCTACTTGATGTAGAACGGCCACCAGATACCGAACTTGAGGGCTCTCTGAGGCCTTATGTATCTGTATGTGGAATAATACTCGTTGTTTGGCTTACCTTGGAGAACGTTCTCGCATTTGACGAATATGCAGGCTCTCTTCCACTGTAGATTTACGAACGCGTCTATGTAAGGATTGTTGCCAATCTTGTATTTCTCCTGGTTGTAGAACATTCCAAGGGCAGGGTCGTATGCCTGTGCGTAATACTTTGTGTTGTAGGTCATATCGGCTCCCAACTGTATGTTCAGAACATTCTTTACGGCATAGAATTGTATGTAGTACCTCAGGTTGAGAGCAACCTTTGGAAGAGGAATAACGTCCTGCTTTGACGATGTCTGGAGCAGGATGCGGTTGTCCAGATGAAGAACTCCGAGTTTTATGTTCTTGGCAATGTATCCGCTTATGATGCTCATGGCCTCGTTGTTCTGGACAGGAGTGCAGAGGGTGTCCAGGTATACGTTCTTGTTCAGCAGGCTGTATCCCAGAGACGCTTCCACTCCCCAGTGAGGAATCTCCAGTTTCCCCTCTATGCGGGTGCCGGTTGTCTTGTCAAAGTCGTAATTGAACAGATGGTGGTTGGATGTGTAGTTGTTCAGGAAATAAGACGGCTTGCGAATATATGAGGAGAACTTGGCGGTAAGGTGGATTCCGTCTTTGACGGCCCAGGACGAGAACCTCATTGCCGCGTCCAGAGAGAAGTTGCCTTTGTAATATCCTGCTATATCGGCCTTTGCACGAGCGTTCCAGGCAAAGTATTTCCTAAATTTCCCTCCCGCTCCAAAGTAGGCGTAGAGA
>JAFZMA010000138.1 GCA_017551215.1 Bacteroidales bacterium
TCAATGTTGAGGAACAGGACATTTCCGCAGAACGCACAACCCTGGCAGGAAGAATCCTCAACAGCTGGACTCCTATGCACAGGATGGAGCACACTCTCCTGAAGGAGCTCTATCCGGACAGCCCTTACAACGACGAGATAGAACCGTCTGACATAAAGAGCATTAACAGTATCAATTCCAGAGACCTGAGAAGTTTCTACTACAATTGGTGCCGCCCGGAACTCCAGACTGTGATAGTGGTTGGAGACGTGGATCCGGCCAAGATGGAAACCCAGATAAAGTCCGTTTTCTCCACAATTCCAAAGCCGCTCAAGAGCACCAAACGCACATGGTACACGCCAAAGCCTTTTGACGGCGTAAAGACATTTGTCTTGCAGGACGACGAGTTTGAAAAGACGATGGTCTCCATCAACCTTCTCAAGCAGCCTCTCAAGGACAACTACAAGAAGACAAATCTGCCTTATATCCAGGACTTTATGGATAACGCAATGCTGCGCCTCCTTCTGGGCAGGCTCAGCGATGGAATCCTGAGGGAGAATCTCCCTATCTACAACCTTGCCATAAACAAGGGCAAGTTCATGGGCATAGAGAAAAGCAGCGCCATCACACTGGAATTCGAGACACTGCCTTCCAGCCTTTATGCCGCCCTGTCTTTTGTCAGCTCCCAGATGAAGAAGCTCAGCGATCACGGAGTGGATGAGAGGGAGTTCCTCAAGGCCCAGGACATTTACTGGAAAGAGCTGGAGGCGTTTTACGACAACCGCAATCAGGCAGGAAACGAGGTGTACCTGGAACGCGCCCTCAGAAGCGGATACGATGGCTATTCCATGGCCAGCACAGAGATGCAGTTCGAGATAATGAAGGAGGTGCTTTTCAGTCTTAACGCAAAGAACCTTTCCGAATACATATCGGCATCGCTGAGCCAGGAAAACAATATAGTGATTTCTTGCTTCCTGCCTAAGGCAGAGGGAGTTAACCAGATATCGAAAGAGAGGTTGCTGGCGGCTTATTCCCAGCCTCTGGACAAGCCTCTGCTGGCAGGGGAGAGTTCCCTTCCGCTCTGGCCGAAAGCCTCTCCGGAGATTGCGTCTACAATTACTTCCGAGACGGAGGATTTGCAGTCCGGAACAAAGGTGGTGCTTCTTTCCAACGGCGCAACCCTGGTGTTCAAAGATATTCCGCAAGTCACAGATACCTTGTTCTTCAGGGCTGTGAGCAAGGGTGGATTCTCCCTGATGAAGGGAGTGCCTCTGGGTGCCCAGGATTATTACAACGGGGTGCTGGACATTGCTTCTACGGCAGATATTCCATACGCCAGCATGAACCGTCTTTACAGCTACAATCATCTGAACCTTACGTCCAGAATAAACCAGAACACGGAGCAGATGGACGGCTTTGCCATTCCGTCCAGCGTGGAAAAACTCATGCAGGCCATCTATCTGAACATGACGGACCGCAGGGCAGACCAGGCGGCGTTTGACATCTTCAACCGTAAGCAGCTCTACGACCTCAAGTATACCAGCATATCTCCTCAGGCCGCTTTCCGTGATTCTGTGTCTATGTACCGCAATTCCAACCGTTTGCTGGTGCGCCATCTTACGGAGGAGCAGGTGGCCGGACTGGATTACGCCGCCGCCCATAAGGCCTTGGCCGCAAGGTTCCGCAACGCCGCGGACTTTGTGTTCATCTTTGCCGGAAACAACGCTTCTTCATACAAGGATATTGCAGTACATTATATTGGAGGAATTCCTGGAAAGACCTCCGAGAGAGAGAACTGGATAATTGTGCCGAACTATATTTCAAAGGGTCACAAGGAAAAGAGATTCCTTGCAAAGATGAATGTTCCAAGGAGTTACACAAGCCTCACGCTTTCAACTGCAAAAACCCTGACGGCTAAAAACCTTGTGCTTTCCCAGATGCTGGAAACATACGTGGACAATCTCTTCAAGGTTAAGCTATACAACAAGGTGCCGCTGTACAACATCAAGAGTTCTCTGGAATACTATCCGGAGCAGATCTATGCACTGGACATGATATTTGAGACAGATTCTGCAAGCGTGCACACCTGCATAGAGACAATTACGGAGAATCTCTCTTCCTGCGGCAAGGGAAATATTTCCGAGCAGGACTTTGCCTCTCTGAAGAAGGTTCTTTCAGATAAGAACCCGCTCCAGACATCGTCTCCGCAGCATTGGCTGGACATTCTGGAACTCAAGTACATGTCTGGCAAAGACCTTTCCTCCGCGATGGAAGACGCCCTTTCCGGAATCTCCAGAAAAGACTTCTGTGCATTTGTGAAGGAAGTCTCCTCTTCCAACCGGACAACGGTTGTGATGGACGGCACTACGGCGGATATCCCTACCTTGCAGATGCTTCAGGAGAACGAGTTCATCAAGAACTTCTTTGACGTAAAGTGATATGGTCATCGAGATAGGCAAGTGCCTTGTCAGCACGGAGATACTTACCGAATACTTCTGCTGCGACTATTCCCGTTGCAAGGGTTGCTGCTGCGTTGTGGGAGACAGCGGCGCTCCTCTGGAAAGCGGGGAGGCGGAAAAGCTAGCGGCCCAGAGCGGCGATTACAGCGCTTTTCTTGCTGAGGATGGCAAAAGGGAAATTCAGTCTCAAGGTTATTCCGTCATAGACATAGACGGAGACCGGGTAACTCCGCTGGTTCCTTCTGACAGCAGGTGCGCCTATTCCGTAACAGACAAAGAAGGCTTTACCTGGTGTGCCGTGGAAAAGGGATTTGAAAAGACTTGCCGCGGAATCCGCAAGCCGCTGAGCTGCTGGATATTTCCCATACGCCTAAAGGTTTTCAGCACTGGATTTACCGGCCTTATGCTCAGCCGGGAACATCTTTGCTCGGACGGCTTCCGGCTTGGAAAGGAAAAGGGAATAAAGGTGTACCAGTTCCTTAGGGAACCGATAGAATACAAGTTTGGAAAAGAGTTTTATCAGGAACTCTGCCAAGCAGAGAAAATGATGAAGGAAGGGTTTTAGTTCTGAGGTTCCTCTTCCTGGATGTCTGTATCTTCGTCTATCTGGAGTTTGTTCTCTGCTGCGTCTTCAAGAATCTTTAGGGCGCGGTCATAGTCCTCGTCGTTTACGATTAGCTCCACGGCAAACTTGTAGGAGATGCCGGAATAAGGCATGTTCTGGTGTAGAACTTGGGCTGGAATGCCCTCGCTTTCCAGCAGGCCCTTGTCTATGTTCGCGCTGATGGCGTTCAGATATTGCTTTACGGTTTTCATTATTCTTCCTCTCCTCTGGCTTTGTTTGCAAGATAGTTTTCTATTCTCATGGAGGCTCTGACCACGTCCTTTCTCTGGCCTTCCACTATTATCATTCCGTCCTGGCCGGTTAGGGTGAGAGTGTCTTCCCACAGTCTTAACAGCCTGATTATCCCGCTGTTGTTGTGGAGGCGGAGAACGTTGTTGGCTTCAGACAAGAGGATGTCTTCCGGAACAAAATTCATATCGCGGAGTACTCCGGCAATTTCCTGCCTTCTTTCCGGGAAACCCTCTCCAAAGGCTATTTCCCTCTTGCTGTATCCGATGAGAGGATAGACTGCAGCGTAAGCCACAAAGAACAGGATGACCTTTGTCCAGTTGCCGTCGAAAAGATTCCACGGCCTGAGGTTTGCATCATGTTCAGAAGTGTAGAACATGATAACCACTACCAGAGAAAACAATATGCCCACAAGCAGGAGGCATTTAAGGGAACGGATAATATATCTTAACATAGCTGCAACAATTGTTGAACAGGGGCAAAAGTAAACATTTTTATTGCTATTTTTGTCAGACAAGCAAAAACAAGTGTTATGGAAAAGAAACTGAAGATAATCATTGGAGTGCTTTCGGCCATCATTCTGGCTTTGGCCGCAATACTCGTTATACAGCTGTCCAAGAAGACGGAA